>NZ_JANMZA010000444.1:0-23752 GCF_031382685.1 Chamaesiphon sp. OTE_8_metabat_110
CACGATCGATCCCAAAAGTCCCATCGATCGCGCTGGATCGAGCTTAACGGGGGCACTCACGGCATAAGGGGTACTGCGTTTCGACTGGTTATCGCGGCTGAGGGTGGCACCTTGCCAGATATGCACGACAAAGCCAGCAAATACTAAGATTTCTAAGCCGTGCAACACCCAATTATGCCGCAACAGCTCGGCAGTACGATCGAATAAAAGCCCCCCGTCAGCCGCCAAAATGGTGGCATTCAAACCCAAATGCACGACTAGAAACAGCGTCAAAAATAGTCCCGTACCCGCCATGATGACTTTGCGATCGATCGAAGAAATGTAAAAGTTAGATGATTTCATATCGATCGATTATTGCATCAATTATTCTCAAAAACTATCTCATCGATCGCACTCAAGCAGTTGTCATTGCGATCGAACGCTGTAGGTAGTATGGCAATAGCTAAGATCGTCGTTAGGACGGTTTTTAATTAGTCCGCGTAGCGATCGCGCACGCCTCTGTTCCCCGACGGTTTGCGACTGAAATCGCGCTGAGGTTCCCTCAGCGTGCGTTTCAGTCAAGACAGCGAATCAAGACAGGCGCACTTGGCACCATGAGCCGAGACTTCCAGTCTCCAGGCTCTCCTTAACCCGAACTGACGTTTGTTAGCTGATTAGTGTCAAAAATCGTTGTAGCGTCTTCGATGCCGATCGATCTTTTGCATCTACATCCCAACAGCGATCGAGATATTCAACCTGTTGCTCGGCAACTAATTCATCCATTAGTAATCCGAGTAGAGTTCGCCAGATGCGGTCGATCCCAAATTTAAATCCACCACGATTGTAAGCTGAATTATCGATCGGATCGGGAACTAGTTCTAGTTGCTTGTAAACTTCCCATCGGTCGCGATCGACACTAGCTTTGTTACGGTCTAAATATTTCATTGTGAACCTCCTCAATTGGTTAATTGCAGGAGGCACTTCCAAACCTGTCACCACACACTCTAGACTATCTGAGATGTATGTCCGAATCTTTTTCTGTGCCCTACGATACTTTTTAGTATAACAGCTAGGGTGGCGATCGTAAATAGCTCCATCGACAGATCTCCACCCCCATATTTCCTGACTGACACCAATCTAGGAAACTGTTTCCAGTCGAGCAGATTTGTAGGCAGCCCAGCCACCGAGATCGGAGATATCCGGCCAATTGTGGCGTTCTATTAGTGCTTGCGGATAGAAAAATGCCGTGGCAACTTCCCCATCGATGAGTTTTACCTCTGTGGGGTACATGTGGGGCGGTTCATTGGTTGCTAAGTATTCAAACTCCGCTGCTGTCATTTCGTAGATTTCGCCAGGAATTGAAATTCCGCCGATATCGACTTGATAGATTGCTGGGTGCCAGCCATTTTCGGCGGCATGTAGTCGATAGAGCGGCTCGGTACTCACGGCGCGGATAAATTTGGCGTTGCCTAAATTCGAGTGATCTGGTTGTCCGCGCAATGCCGAACCACAGATAAAAATTTGGTGTTTGGTGATAACTGTCTGATTCATACCATTTCTCTCAAGATAATTATGCTAGTTTTGGGTTTATTGGCAAGTTGGCGCGGTTTTTGAGCTGGGGCGCGATTGGAATTTTTTTGAGTTGCTGCGGAGATCTTTACCCCACCCCAGCCCTCCCCTTATAAAGGGGGGTTGGGGGGGTAAGCCCAGCTACATCGAAGTCCCACCGACTTATGTAGACACCGTAGCCTCCTGGGAGGGGATTTTATAGAGGCAAATTAAAATACTGTGTACAGTATACAATAAAAATACGTTAAGCTAAAGCGTAATCTATGACCTCGATCGACTATCCACGCGATTTAGTCGGCTATGGGCGGAACCAACCACATCCCCAGTGGCCAGAACAAGCTCGAATTGCCGTTCAGTTTGTAATTAATTACGAAGAAGGTGGCGAAAACTGTCTTTTGCACGGCGATCTGGCATCGGAGGCGTTTTTGTCCGAGATTGTGGGTGGGGTGCCGTTTGTAGGGCAACGACACATGAATATGGAGTCTTGTTATGAATATGGTAGTCGGGCTGGTTTTTGGAGGTTATATCGACTGTTTATCGATCGACAAATTCCGGTCACAGTCTACGGAGTAGCGATGGCATTAGCCCGCAATCCCGATGCGGTTGCTGCCATGCTGGAAGCTGACTGGGAGATTGCCAGTCATGGCTACAAATGGATCGAGTACAAGGATTTTACCGAGTCAGCCGAACGCGAACATATCCAAAAAGCGATCGCAATTCATACTCAAGTTACGGGGCAACGTCCCACCGGATGGTATACCGGACGCAATAGCCCGCATACTCGCAAATTAGTCGTCGAAACTGGCGGATTTCTCTATGACTCAGACAGCTATGCTGACGATTTACCCTATTGGACGCATGACTATGGTAGACCGCATTTGGTCATTCCCTATACTCTCGACAATAATGACATGCGATTTGCGACAGCTCAGGGCTTTAATTCGGGCGACCAGTTTTTTGCCTATCTGCGCGATGCTTTCGATCTCCTGTATGCCGAGGGCGAAACCGCACCCAAAATGATGAGCGTGGGCTTACATTGTCGCTTAGTGGGCAGACCCGGACGGGCGGCGGCGTTGGTGAAATTTTTGGACTACGTGCAGCAACACGATCGCGTCTGGCTATGTCGTCGCATCGATATCGCCCAGCACTGGCATCAGTATCATCCGTTTTAATTGGGAGGGGGAGACGGGGAGACAAGGGGACGAGGGGACTAGGAGACGGGGAGACGGGGAGACGGGGAGACAATATGATAGAGCAGAATTAACAAAGAACAGGCGTTTAAATTCCCACACTAATAACCCAGTTCTCAATTCTCAATTCTCAATTATCAATTCTCAATTATCAATTATCAATTAATTTAAGATGAACCATCTCAAAGTAATTATTATCGGGGCGGGGATTGGGGGATTGACAGCCGGAATCGCGCTCAAGCAGGCGGGTTACGAAGTGGAAATTTACGATCGAGTCGCCACATTGCGCCCAGTAGGAGCGGGAATCTCCCTCTGGTCGAACGGGGTCAAAGTGCTGAATCGACTGGGTTTAGGGGCGGAAATTGCCGCGATCGGGGGTGAAATGAATGCGATGGAATATCGCAGTAAAACTGGAGAATTGCTCAATCATATCGACTTGATGCCGCTGATCGATCGCGTCGGGCAGCGTCCGTATCCAGTCGCCCGTCGGGATTTACAAGCCATGCTACTCGCCGCATTTCCTGGGCAAGTATATCTCAACCATAAATGTATCGACTTTGAAGAATCTGAGACTGAGATCGCGGCAATCTTTGAAAATGGTCATCGTACCAGTGGTGACTTAATTATTGCTGCCGATGGCATTCGATCGCAATTTCGCAAACAGATTCTAGACGAACCTGTCGAACCCAAGTATGCGGGATATATCAACTGGAATGGATTGGTGCCCGCCGATGAAAAATTAGCACCGCAAAATACCTGGAGCATCTATGTCGGCGAACACAAACGCGCGTCCCTGATGCCTGTGGGCGACTCACGCTGTTATTTCTTTTTAGATGTCCCGCTCCCACCAGATAATTACGCGACACCAGATAGTTATCGAGCCGAATTAAAGGCGCATTTTCACGGCTGGGACGAACCAGTGCAGCAACTGATCGATCGACTCAATCCCGCCGAAACTGCCCGCATCGCCATTCACGATATGGGACCGATCGATCGCTACGTGCGGGGGCGAGTGGCACTTCTGGGCGATGCGGCTCATGCGACTTGCCCCGATCTCGGACAAGGCGGCTGTCAAGCTCTCGAAGATGCCTGGGTATTGAGTAATTATCTAATTGCCACGAATATCAGCGTACCGGATGCCCTGAAGCGTTACGAATCCGAACGTAAAGAACGCGCCAATGCTGTCGTCGCCAAAGCGCGTCAACGCGCCGAACAAATCCACGGGTGCGATCCTGATGTGACGCTGGCTTGGTATCAGCAATTGAAAAATGAGCCGCCGGAAGATGTTACTGGTGCGATCGCTAAAACCATCTTAGGTGGCCCTTTGCGATGAAAAATTACAGGTATGGTCTTTTGGGGGTGATGCGAAGATCTACCCACCCCGCCCTTCGGGCACCCCTCCTTGGAGGGGATTTTTCCGGCTCCCTCCCCTTTATAAGGGGAGGGTTGGGGTGGGGTAAAGGACTACGATCTTGCTAATAGACTTATGGGTAAAACAGGCGAAAACGAAGCCTATTAGGGCGGCACTGCGTTAGATTCTCCATCTTCAAAATTCCCATAGATCCACCTGATTTCCAATTATGGCTGGTAAATTAACAACCCACGTTCTAGACACAGCCCACGGCTGTCCCGCCGCAGGAGTTGAAATAATCCTCTACTCGATCGCATCTCCATCAGAAAATCGCACCTTAATTACTCAAGTTTATACCGATCGAGATGGACGTACCGAGAAACCTTTGCTTGCCGATGGGGATTTAAAAATTGGCGAATACGAACTAGTGTTCGCGGTGGGCAGTTATTTCGATCGTACTCAGGCTAATTTACCTAAACCAGCATTTCTCGATCGCATTCCTATTCGCTTTCAAATTGCCGATATTGAGGCACATTATCATATACCTCTACTGGTTTCACCATGGTCTTATAGTACTTATCGAGGCAGTTAATTTAATTGAGAATTGAGAATTGAGAATTGAGAATTGAGAATATATTGCGACATTTCTTGAAATCTATGGTTTATTCCCTTAGTCAAATTAATCGGATGGATCGATCGCAATTGATTCAAGCACTGGGTGAAATTTTTGAACATACACCCACTGTTGCTGCCCAAGTATGGTGCCAACGACCATTTGTATCGATCGAGGATTTACATCAGAAAATGATGACGATCGTTCTAGGATTCGATCGCGAGCAAAAGTTGGCTCTAGTGCGCGCTCATCCCGATTTGGGTAGCAAGGTCAAAATGGCAGCAGCATCGGTGCAAGAACAATCAGGTGCTGGCTTAGATCGGTTGAGTGAGGATGAATATGTTAGGTTTCAACAACTCAATCGATCTTATCTAGAAAAATTTGGTTTTCCCTTTATTGTTGCCGTTAAAAACCATACTAAATCGAGCATCATAGCAGCATTCGATCGCCGCTTACAGAATTCAGCCGATGAAGAATTAGCTAACGCGATCGAGGAAATTAGTCAGATCGCCCGGTTTAGATTGTTAGCAATAATCGATTCCCCTTCTGCTAAGGCAGACGCTGTGCCTAAGGCAGGCTTCGCCAACGCGAACGGGGACGCTACGCGAACGAGTTGAAAGTCACATCATCTAACCTATTTATTACTTATTACTTATTACTTAATTAAATTCATGACAATTACATCATCACCGATTCTCAGTGAATTAAAAATCGATGCCGCTAGACTCGATCGCAGCCTAGCCGAACTCGCCGAAATTGGCAAGCTACCCCAAGGTGGGATCAGTCGCGTGGCGTTTACACCTGAAGATTTGCGCGCGCGTAAATTGGTGCAAACTTGGATGGTTGCAGCCGGAATGACCGTGAGGACGAATGCGGCTGGTAATATTATCGGTCGTTATGAGGGTCTAAATCCAGATGCAGGAGCGATCGCGACCGGATCGCATATCGATACCGTGCCGACTGGTGGGCGTTATGATGGTTGTCTGGGCGTGCTGGCGGGGATTGAAGTAGTGCGGGTTTTACACGATCGATCGATCCGACTGTACCACCCGATCGAGGTAATTGTCTTTACCGATGAGGAACGTTCGGTAATTGGCTCGAAGGGAATGGCGGGGGAGGTATTAGAAGATGCCAGTTATTATGCCCGTTTGGATGGTACCCCGATTCAGGAATGTCTCGATCGGATTGGTGGTGATTGGGCGCAAATTGCGACAGCCAAACGCAAATCTGGCGAGATGGTGGCGTTTATAGAGCTACATGTCGAACAAGGTGGTGTCTTAGAACATCTCGATAAACCGATTGGGATTGTGACAGGAGTTGTTGGGCAATACCGATTTGCCGTCAACGTTATCGGACGCGCCAATCATGCTGGCACTACCCCGATGAATCTGCGGAAAGATGCCCTAGTTGCCGCCTCCGAAATCGTCCTAGCTGTGAATAAAATCGCCCGCTCGATCGATGGCGACCAAGTTGCCACTGTCGGCTATCTCAATGTGTCGCCCAATGCCACTAATACGGTGCCTGGAATGGTCGATCTGCGAATCGACATGCGAGATCTCTCGGAGGAACGTTTGCAACTGCTGACGGCGAATCTCAAAGCCGAAATTATCACCATTGCCAGAACTACCGAGACGGCAATTTCGATCCAGCAAACGCTGCACATTCGCCCTACATTAGCAGATCGCCAAATTATGAAATCGATCGAGGGCGTCTGTCAAAATATGGGTTTAGCTTACACCCACATGCCCAGCCGCGCGGGACACGATGCCCAAGAAATCGGTCGGTTTACAGCTATGGGGATGATTTTTGTCCCCAGCCGCGCGGGAGTCAGTCATTCCGCAGACGAGTATACTTCGCCTGAAGAATGCGATCGTGGTGCTAGTGTTTTATTACAGACTTTTCTCCAACTCGATAATTTTCATGTGAAAAGTAACGCAGCAAAATCTTCAATAATTAATAATTAATAGTTAATAATTATAACTACCTCTCCTTTACCCTTTACCCCTTCCCCTTTACCCCTTTCCCCTCATCAAGGAGCATCACGAATGCAGAAACTCCATAATGTCCCCTTCTTGGACTAGATATTCCTTCCCTTCACTGCGTAGGACGCCTTTATCCTTGGCAGCTTGCATCGAACCAGTCGCAACCATGTCAGCGTAGGAAATGGTTTTGGCGCGAATAAAACCTTTCTCGAAGTCCGAGTGAATCACACCTGCGGCTTGGGGTGCAAACATCCCCGCTTTAATCGTCCAGGCGCGAGTTTCCTTCGGCCCTGTGGTAAAGTAGGTGCGAAGTCCGAGCAGATGGTATGTCGCGCGAATGAGGGATTTTAAACCGCCTTCAGATACACCTAATGATTCGAGAAATTCGGCTTTCTCTTCCGCTGGTAGTTCGAGGAGTTCGGCTTCGACTTGGGCGGAAACGATCGTTACCTGAGCATCTTCTTTAGCCGCAAAGGCTCGAACCTGCTCGACAAAATCATTACCTGTGGCTAAATCCTCTTCCGCTACATTGGCGGCATAAATCATCGGTTTGCGAGTGAGCAATCCCAACCCTTTAATACTTTCGCTTTCTTCATCCGTGAGTTCGACTTGACGCGCGGCTTTACCTGCGTTTAAATCGACGAGCAGTTTTTCGAGAGCGACGACTTCGATTTGGGCTTCTTTACTAGTTCTGGCGGTTTTTCTGGCTCGATCGATCCGTTTTTCGATTTGGTCGATGTCGGCTAAAATCAGTTCGAGATTGATGACTTCAATATCCTGCTGGGGATCGACAACGCCGGAAACATGGATGATATCATCGTCCTCAAAACAGCGGACGACTTGGACGAGGGTATCTACTTCCCGAATGTGGGACAGAAATTTACTGCCCAAACCTTCTCCCTGACTAGCACCTTTCACCAATCCGGCGATATCGACGAATTCTACCCGCGTGGGGACGACACTCTCGGAATTCACCATATCGGCAAGGACTTGCAACCGTTCGTCAGGAACCGAGACGCTACCGACATTCGGCTCGATCGTGCAAAACGGATAGTTAGCAGCTTCAGCTTTGGCATTGGCAACTAGGGCATTAAATAATGTCGATTTGCCCACATTCGGCAGTCCAACGATTCCGGCTCTTAGCATTTTAGTCTCAAGTGATGACAACTTCCCTGGCTCGATTATACGCGATCGAGCGATCGGAGGGGAAGATAGGGGACTGGGGGATGGGAGACTAGGAACTTTAAATAAATAAGTTAGGATGAGTTAGTGAATATGCTGTCCATACACGATCGGGACACACAACCGTGACAGCCACATCAATCGATCTCCCAGTCCCCTCGTCCCAATTTAGCAACACCATCGCCGTGACTAGACACATATTCAAGGAGCTGCGTCCCGAAAGCTACCGACATCCGCTAGATCGGCAAGCACTGATGAATCTAGAGAAGATGCCCGGTTTATCGCTGCTGCTCAAGAAGATTAATGAGTATGGGATCGATCGATTGGTGCGTTTGCAAGTTCAGGGTGAAGATTTTCGAGTCAATGATGCCAACTTCCCCGCATTGCATCAGGCATTGCTCGAAGCGGCAGCAATTTTAGATGTCAGTCCCGTGCCCGAATTATATCTGCATCGCGGCACGGGATATATAGTTTCCTATGCGATCGGTGTCGAGCAGCCCGCGATTGGCGTTAATCTAGAGGCGATGGAATGGCTTTCCCATGAGGAATTACTATTTTTACTCGGACACGAACTGGCGCGCGTCAAGAGCGGTTATCTAGCTTATCAGCAGTTGTCTATTGTCATGCCAATGTTGAAAACCGTGGTGAGTACTACCACCTTTGGATTGGGTGGATTAGCAGCTAATGGGGTGGAAGTCGCGCTGTACAATTGGATTGTGATGTCTAAATTTACTAGCGATAGGGCGGGTTTACTTGCCTGTCAAAATCTCGATACTGCTATCTCGACATTGATGAAATTGAGTGGATTGCCTCACGAATATCTCAATAAACAAACGATCGATGCCTTTGAAACGCAAGCCCGACAGTTCGATGTTAATAGTATCAGTAATCTCGATCGCCTCACCAAGATTGTTGGCTTTATGAATTACCAAAGTCCCTGGGGTGTGATGCGTGCCTCACAGTTACTCGCATGGGCGGATTCAGGGGAATATTCCCGATTGCTGGAATTTTCGATTTAATCTAACTTGCGTTGCGTAGTCTTAGGCATTTAGGATAATAGCAGAATCGGTATTCGCGGCGCGATCCGAAAGCAGCCGAATACCTTGATGTTCGCACTCGCCGAGCGGTATTTATATGTCCCAATTTAACCCTTGCATCACCGATGATGGTTCGTATACTTTTTTTTCGGAAGAGTTTGGACAGACTTTTCATAGTAAATATGGTGCGCGGGAAGAGTCGATTTATAAGTATGCCATTCCGACTTTATTAGCCCAAAAAGCTAGTCGCGGTCATTTGCGGATTTTGGATATTTGTTATGGATTGGGTTACAATAGTGCGGCTGCATTAGCAGCGATATGGCGATCGCATCCCGATTGTACTGTGGAGATTATCGCGCTAGAACTCGATCGCGCCGTGCCAATTTCGGCGATCGAACATAATTTACTTGGTGACTGGGAAGAGCCGATTCCACAACTATTGACTCGATTTGTGGGTGCAGGAATAGTTGAAACCGAACGCTTAAAAGCACAATTAATTTTTGGCGATGCCCGTCAAACGATCGGGCAAGTAATCGCCCGAGAATTTACAGCCGATGCTATTTTTCTCGATCCATTTTCACCAACTGCTTGCCCGCAATTGTGGACGCTCGAATTTATCGATCGAGTAGCGAAATGCTGCGCCTCAGATGGGATAATTGCTACTTATTCATGTGCTTCAGCAGTGCGAACTGCGCTAGTTGCCGCTGGATTATTTGTCGGCGATACTAGTCCCGTCGGCAGAAAATCACCAGGCACGGTTGCGAGTTTTACGGCATCACAAATATCCCCATTATCGCAACAAGAACTCGAACATTTGCAGACGCGCGCAGCGATTCCTTATCGCGATCTAACCTTATCAGATTCGATGGCTAAAATTATCATTCGCCGCGAACTTGAGCAGGATGATTGTGGCTTGGAAACTACGTCCCAATGGAAAAAACGCTGGAGGAAATAATTGAGAATTGAGAATTGAGAATTACTATAATTCCTTCCTACCCAATAAGCACAATAGCCACTATTCACTATTCACTATTCACTATTCACACTTCGGCTGTCGCTCAGCACAAGTCGCTCAGTGCAAGCTATCCACTATCCACTATTCACTATTCACTATCCACTATCCACTATCCACACTTCGGCTGTCGCTCAGTGCAAGCTATCCCCTACCTGCTATCTACTCAACGTCCGCAAGAACCGCCCCAAACTGGCGAATAAACTCGGCGATTTAGTCGCAGTAGGATTATCGCCTGAAGCTGGGTTAGCAGGCATCAGGAGCGCGTCTAGCTCGTCGCCGACGGGTTTGTGTGGTGATTCGGCAAGGAGGGTATAATCATCGTCTTGCTCCAGCCAGACTTGCCAGAGATCGGGGTAGCAACGGTAGAGGGCAGCGGCTTCGAGGGGTTTGATATAGTAGGCACAGGTGAGAGTACTCAAAAACCTGTCGCGGAGCTGTCTGGCGGCATAACCGATGCCTACGATTGCAGCATCTTCAAGTTTGGGTAAGAATAAGATGACGGGACGAGATCCTACAGCATTACATAATTGCTCGACTTGGGCAACTTCGATCGCTGATGGTTCGATCGCGATAAATAATTGGTCTTCGGGTTGAATTTTAGTTTCAATTGGCGACCGACTATTGCCCAAATCGTCGATTTTAAAGTTCAGATCCTGCCAATCCCGCTTGGCTAGAGCAGCAGCACCAGTATCGGGGAAGAATACCTTGAGGGTATTGCCACGATCGCTAAATGATTCGATAAATAGGCGTGCCAAATTCATCGACTTGAGTTCGGGAATGGCGATCTCGATCGTAATCCGTTGGTGTCCCGCTGCGATCGCAGCTAAGGCGGCGGATTGAGCCAGAACGATCGAGTCTTCGAGGGTGGTGGGGAGTTGTGACATGGCACGGTGAAAAACTAAGACGCTCGCGATCGGGTGCTGAGGATGATGCTGGTATCCAACCACTGTAACGCGATCGCGCCCGATCTCGACAACCGTGGGGCGCAACTGGCATGATTCGTAATCGATCGCTAATCAGATGGCAACAGCGATAAAATTCGATACGGACGTTTGCCCCAATAACTTCCCGGTGCAAAGCTAGTTTCCTTTACACCCGTACTCGATTGAGCGCCAATAAATTTGCGGCTCTTCACATCGGTAACGATCCCCATGTGTGCAGATCCGCCGCCGACTGATGGGAAAATAATTACATCGCCAACGATCGGCGATTTGGTTGGGGCGAAGTCCGGATCGCGTAAATACTCATCCGCCATCCGGTAATCATAACCCTCGAAAATTCGATTGTAGACCGCATAGACAAAGTGAGAGCAGTCCACGCCATTTTTATCTTTACCGCCATAGCGATAGCGGGTACCTTGCCAGGATTTGGCTTCAGCCGCCACCGTAGACAGATCTTCAGATGTTAATACGTTCGCGGGTTCGGGGCTGTCGTTGGCACTTGCTGGCAAGATTGAGGCAGCACAGATCGCGGCACAGAGCAGAATTTTACGGTACATAATCTCGCATAGTGGGTAATTTTTCCCAACCCCATTCTCAGAATTTTGGGGATAGCTCAGCCATTCCCCCAAACTTTCTCAGTCATCAGGCTGAGTCGAAAGCTATTGCACTCTTACAGTTAAATTACCCACATCCAAGCCGATATCGATCGTCAAATCTTGCATAAGAACAAAGTTAGTAGTATTTTAGGGGATGGTGGATAGTGGATAGGGGATAGTGAATAGTGAATAGTGGATAGCGGTAGATAGCTTACCTATTACCTTTTACCCTTTACCCATTACCCCTTACCCAAACTTAGAAACCGCCTGACAACCCTTGAGATACCATCGCCACGGCAAATCTACCCCCTGTGTCAGTCCGATGCGGGTGGTTTGGGTAAGTTCGTTCGTGCCGAGATCGAGCTTGGCTTGCCAATCGATCGAGCGGTGTTCGATCCACATCGCTTGTCCAGAGCCGAGTTCTAATTTAGTACCGTAAAGAGCTAAGTTAATTTGCATCGCCAGACAGAGTTTCCCTGGCCCTGCGGCGGCTTTGATGGGCTTCTCCTTGGGTTTGAGCAAAATGGTAATTAGTGTCTCTGGAGTCAGCTCTAGCGCCCGAATTAGCACGGCACTGGGCGCACCGATTCGATCGGTCACGACATTCACGCAATGATAGATCCCATAAATCAAATACACATAGATATATCCCGGCGCACCAAACATGATCTGATTGCGTTTGGTTTGTTTGCGATAGGCATGACAAGCCGGATCGCCTTCTTGATATGCTTCGGTTTCGACAATGATGCCGCGTAACTGGGTACCGTCGGGAAGTTGACGCACTAACGTACACCCGATTAAATCCGGTGCGACACTGACCGCCGATCGATCGAACCATGCGGTGGGAATAACTGCTTCCATATTTTCTGTACTCGACGATTGATTGATACCCAAGCGGTATCTTCAGTGCAATGTAACGCAGTAGCGCTCGATTGAAATCTTGAATGATTACAATTGTCTTACTTTAGATAATTCATACATTTTTCTGACTTTATCACTGAATTTCTGGCGCACTTCATCAGGAGCAAAGATGGTGAAATCTTCCCCATAACGTAACACCTCACGAAAGAACCAGAAAGTGCTACTTATCGCTCTTACTACTCGCCGTCGCTCTTGTACCCATTCATTTTCCAGATCGGCTCCTGTTTTGCTGTGGTATCCAAAAGCCAAGCCATTGAGCAAGTAAAACTCGACTGAAACTAGATCTAGTTCAGAACGCCATTTACCTTTGATTTCTACAATACTACTCTCATCAGGAATGCGATCGAGTCGCAAACACCAATTGTGTTGTAAGGCTTCAATATCTTGATTGCCTAAAGTCTCCGTACACCATACGTCCAAATATAGCCGTTGCTCGTGGGGTACTATCTGAGCGTGGTAAATCGAGAATTCTGATACCTTTCCTGCGGCATCCTGGTAGGACAGCTTAAACGGCTGCTGCTTGCGAATTAGAGCATCTATCTTAGATCGCAATGGTGGTTTGATATCTGCGACAAATTTCTCTAGCTCGGCTCTGAGCGGCAGGGATAACTCAGATCGATCGAGTAATAGCTGAGTAATAATCAATGCAGCCGATCGATCCCCCGTATCTACAAGCACCTGACGGGCATGATTGAGCGCGTTAATGCGGTCGGGATGCCAATCATGATTTGCCGCTACTCTGAGCTTATTCTGGGCGATCGCTTCTAGCAATTTGGAAATATTCGGCTTGTCACCCCAAGTGATGTCTAGCTCTGCGGCTAGCTGCTGGAGTCGGAGTTTATCCTGCTCTTTCAGCGATAACGTAATCGCGCGTCCTTTGATTGTCATAAATGTACGGATACTATTTACCTTTTAGCTCTTGCCAAACCCATATTTTCGAGTCATGATGGACTCGTCGATAGTATAAAGCTTTTATATCCTTATAATTATCCAAAATATAACGAGCTAACGATCGAATAAAAATACTGCAACCAATGGTTGCAGTATTTGGGTAAAGACAAAACTTATCCCTGAAAGGGGTTTCGATTAACATTGAGAAGAGAAGAAAAATGCTCAAGCGGCTGCGGATTCTGAATGATGAACCAAAAAGTTTGGACGAAATCTATTTTAGTGAAATTAGACCTCGGTTGTATGAGTTGCATTCCGAACATACACAGCATGGATCTCGCCAAGGGCAAACTTTAGCAGAACATCTTGATTCAGCTTGTCAGTTTGTTTTGACTGTTAGTAAAATTGCTGAAGTCCCCGAACAGTATCGATCTTGCATATTAGCTGCAACCGCAGTTCATGACTTAAATAAGTTGGATAAAAAGGGTCGCAACGTTAAAACATTAGCACGCGATCGAATATTCTTACGCGAACAATTAAACTTGGCGAATGTTGGCATATTAATTAAAACAGAGGAAGATTTAGAATTAGCTAGAAAATTAATCGAACGTCATTCTGGTCATACAGCTAGCGACGGAATGCGATTTTTACCAGAAGACGAAAATATTAAACGTTGGGCGGCGATGCTAATTGGTGGTGATTTATTCGATCTAGGAATTGATGAAAATATCAGAATTCGTAAGATTGAAACTGAGCTAACTGTGGCTTTTAGCCGTCCTAGTAAAATATTTAAAATTACATTGTCAGAGGATCGCGGCTATCTGACTGCATTACTTTTACTCGCATGTGAAGAAGTTCTATCTCAAAAAGGATTGAACGTACTAACGGTAGAACCCCATCAACAAATGTTTGAAGGATCGGTATTTCCGGCTGGAGATTTGACGACTGAGATTGCCCAGAAATGGCAACATAAAATTGATAGTGTATTTAGTGGGAATGTCGAACAACTCGTTAAAGCTACTAAGGATGGAATAAAAGTTGATGCTCAGGCTATTCAGCAAAATCCAGTAGCAGCAATCGAACAAGTAGAAATATTGCTAACTAAAAAAGTAAGCGGATACAAGGCAGATAAAGTAACTCAGGATATTATTAAATATGGTGATGATGCTGGAGAAGATGCTGTTATTGCTGCACAACTCTTAGGATTAACTCCGGTTACAAATGCTGATGAGTTTGCGATTGCGGAAGGTTTAAAAGCTGCTTATTTGAGCTATCGAGCGGGTAAACTAAGTCCGACAATAGCATGGGATCGGATTGCCTTACACATGGGACTAAGTCCCGAACAAAGGATTGCATTAGAACCATTTAATCCACAATATGGTCGAGGATTATTTGCTGCAAAAGCGATCGAGCGAGGTATCGATCGAATTCGGATTGCCATTAGCGACTCTTTCCAACTTCGTCAGAGTGAGGAGGAGATAGATGTTAGTCAAGAAATGATATCTGCCGTGGGTAAATTGCTCAATTTTTCTACTGGTTGGCATGGATTTAGTGAGCTGACAGCTTATATTGAAGCAAATCCTCGACAGCGTTGTTCTTTGGGAGCAACTTCGACAACAGTAGATGAGTTAATCTCTGATAAAATGCCTCCAGGCACCAAAGTACAGGTATTTTCAAATCGATTGCCTGGGGGGATGAGTGCCGAGCCTAAACGTCGAGCAGATCTACTTTCAGCTCTATCATATCAACTGATGACAGTTGGTGCTAACTTTCCTAAAAATAATAAAGAAGATCCGATCTATTTACATTTTTCTTTACCTTCAGGCTCTAGCCCTAAGTTTAGGTCTATTTGGCAAAAATGGATGAACGCTCGAGTAGCTAGTAATGCTGAAGGGGGAACAATTACATTTGACGATCTTCAGCTTTATCGCGATGATATATTGAATTTAAAGCCGAATAAAGTCGTAGGTATGGCTCTACCTAAGCGATCGGAATTTAGCTATGCTACCGTGCCGATTCCCACGCTGTGGGGTGATGTTAATAATTCGATCGCTTTATTAAAGTCACTCCGTCTAGCACTAGAAATATCTCTCGCCCCCGATTTTGGACTACCGTTTATCATTAGTGGCAATTTGGAAATAGAGCCAGATTGGAGTGCCTTTGGTAGGATAGAAGGTATTCCTGCTGTTTTACAGCCATTATTAGGATCTGGTGTTTATCACCGCCAAGATTCTAATAAATCAAATCTGACAGCGGAGGAAGTTTTAAATAGATTAACATGTTTGGGCAAATTGACGATCGCTGTTGCTAGTCTTCAGAAAAAGGATGATTGTTTTTACGATTTAGCTCGAGCGACAAGACGACCACTCGATCTTTATTATGTCTTGTTACGTTGGATATTACGAGAACAAGAAAGTCCTAATTTAGAAGCTATTTGGAATCGGATTTGCACCCCGTTATATTGTTTATTGGAGAGTCTAATGTCTGAAGAACATAATTTAGTTTCAACATACCTCAAGCAAGCGGCTCATTTAGCCGCAGTTGCTCATTTGCAAGGTAGTTCGTTTCGGCGGACATCCCAATCCGAACCATTCACAGAATTTATTAGTGCAGTTAAATCAAGAAAATCTCCTATGGACTGGGATACAGTTTTTGCATCACTAGTTGAGCAATATTATACTCGCCAAGATCGCATCAATAAAAGTGAATATCGTATTGGTAAAACCAAATACGAGCAAATCCAGCAATATTATCAAGTTTTAAGGCAGCTATTTGATGAAGTTTATCACTCTCGTCCTGAAAAATTGCTGACTGATAGTAAAACCTTGGGAGCAGCTTACTTATTCTTTTTACAAGAAGCTCGTCGAGAATTGAAAGACCTCAAAGATCTAGCTGAAACTAAGACCAACGCTGAAACTACAACTAACTAGAATAAATTATTATGTCGATCGAAGCCCTAAATCTTTTTCTCGCACCTAGCTACGAAAACTTTCCCAAAGGACGTACCATCGGAATTGTCGTACTCAGAACCACCCAATCTGAAACTATTTTTCGGACAGAAGGATCTGGCGAACCAATGTGTAGTGAATATGTGCAAGCAGGAGTTGTAGATTTTACTTCTATTCCCCGCCTAGTGATGACTAAACGCAAACAAATTGCCCCAGAGCGACGACGGGGTAGAGAATTTTTGAGATCGCACAATCTACTTCACACAGCACCAAAACACAATAATATTTGTGCCCTAAATACTAATGCTCCGTGTGAAATGTGTATTGATTGTTTTCTGTATGGCTTTGCGGCTGGGGGTGAAGGGGCGCAAAAAAGTCGAGTTTGGACTGAGGATGCTTTTAGTATTTTGCCAGCTAATGATGTCATTGGCGATCGCACCATCAATGCGATTTTTGAAACTGGCACGATGCGGGATGAAAAGGGAAATCCTTCAACCGCTCTTAATACCAGCGAGTATATCAAGCCTGGAGTCCACTTCCTGGATGTGGTGACATTTAAAGACTTAACGGCTGATGAACTACGTTATGCTCTCGGCAACATTTTACTCACTAGTCGTTACGGAGCCGTCTCTAGTCGGATTGGGAGGATGGAAAATCAAATTCTAGGGGTATTTGGTGGTTTTGCTGAATTACCAAGCTCGCTGGAGCTAGTACAGGGCGTACATGACAATCTGGCTGGCAGCAAGGATGCGCTCGAACATCCGCTCCAGCCACAGGCTTTAATTACAGCGATCGAATCTGTAATCGCCAATTGGACAAATAAACGAGGCGTCTCAATCCAACTTTCTAAAAACCAACTTGACGAATTAATTGCCGATGTTGATAAACATTGGGCACTCGATTTGCAGTTTGAATTTCTCAATCGTCTCGATGAATCTTACCAGCCATTTCGGATTGTGAAAAATAGTGATGGGCAAACAACAAAGTCCAAAAAGGCGGGTAAATAACCCATGCAACAACTAGAAATCCCACTAACTGACTCCACATTGCCATTCCAAACTGCTAGATCGATTGAAATATGGTGTGCTGAACCGATCTTTTTTGCATCAAGAGAACTTTCAGATGTTTACTATACAGAAGGCACAATTGGTAACTATGCTCTCGCCTATGCTCTGGGCTGGGCAAGATCGCCTTATCGTCTCACCGGAACAGATACTCATCGTCCCCGTTATATCGAAGATTTAGTCCCAATTGCCGACAATTGCTATATTTTGCCAGCTTATCCAGTTACAGGTAACGCATCATTTCGGTTCGAGCGATTTAATGCTTTGTCTGATTCTTATTGGTATGCAATGACAAATAATCGTGTTGCGACTGCACGAGCAGATTTACCACTTAGGCGGACTGGTAAAAAACCCAGTACCTTTCGCCCAAGTAACTTTCCTCAGACGGGAAGGCTCCGCACGATCGAGCGAGGAAATCGATTTCAAACATTAGTATTTGGCAATCTAGAACTGCCTGAATATATCCGTGTTGGTAAGTTCATGAGTAAAGTCAGAATCGATATTAAGCAAGAATTTCAGGTGACTCTACTTCCCCTTAGTGAGTACAACTCTAACGTTTATCTGAGTGCCGCAGATCTCCCAGTTAACCTAGATTTGATTGCCTTCGATACGATCTCGATTCCACCTGTCTCCTTACTAAAAAATCTCCGGTTTCGTGGTGCCGCTTGGCAAATTGGCGACTTTATCTTACCTGCGAATCTAAAATTCTGTGGAGGAGATCGACATGAGTAATATCAACATCGAGCTGGAAGACCGTAGCATCTCAAGCTGTGTAAATCCATCACTACCCCCAGATTTAGCCAGAGCGTTCGAGCATGGCATCCTTCAACACCAAAATGATGTATATGAATCTGCTAAAACTCATGACATTATCCTCGACTTGGCACAAACTGGTACGGGTAAAACCAAAGCTGGGTTAAGTATTTTAGATCTAAATCGTAGCAAAAATGCTATTTATATTGCGCCTACGAATGCTCTAATTACCCAACAAACTAAAGCCGCCACAGAATTTGTTGAAAAGTCTGGTTTACCGCATATTGTCAAATCGGCATCAGCCAAAGATATCAAAGGTTGGCGAAATGATTTAGTCGGCGATAGAGCTGGTGAGAAGTTATATAATGTACTGCGGGAACCAGCGACAATTTTTCCCGAATGTGGTGGTGGTAGACCGTTATTGCTAGTAACTAATCCAGATATATTTTACTATGCCACATTCTTTCTCTATCGTCAGCTCGATCGTAGTAATATTGCCAGTGTTTTTTACAATAGTTTTTCTACTGTTATCTTCGATGAGTTTCATCTCTATGATGCCAAACAACTTGTCAGCTTATGCTTTTACTTAGCCCTGTCTAAAGAGTTTGGTTTCTTCGAGCATAATCGTAAAATTGTTTTATTAACAGCAACACCAGAACCAGCTTGCGAACAAGCTCTCAAAACTCTCACCCAGTCTGGAGTGAAAATTGCTCATATTGATGGTGAAGCTCAATCTAACATGCTGACACCATCTCAAACAGCAGTAGGATTAGAAATCCGTAAACAGCCAGAAGAGCGAGATTTATTAGTTACTGAGATTGCTGACAAAGTCATTGATAATTTACAAAAATATCCTAGTTGTAATGGTGCCGTAATCTTAGACTCTAAAGATCTAATTGGTCGAATATCAGATCGACTCAGAGCAAAAGGATTAGAGAATGTTTGTGGTCGAATTACTGGCGATACACCAATCGAACAACGACATACCGCCGCCCAGAAACAAGTAATTCTTGCTACTAGTACTGTTGATATCGGATTTAATTTCGATCGAGAAGTAAATTCGGATCGTCAAAATCTAGATTGGCTGATATTTTCAGCTCGCGATCGATTCTCATTCTGGCAAAGAATTGGGCGGGTTGGGAGAGTTTTGGGTAAGCAACAAACGAACACTCCTTCAACTGCAATTGCTTACCTCCCAGAGCAAGCATGGATGCAAGGTATTGAAAAATTAGACTGTAGTGGTGGGCGATTATCTTTACGTCAAATCCTTGAAAGTTTGGAGTGTATGAATCGTCCATTTCTAGAAATTTACTGGAAATCAGAAGCATTTTTAGAAATTGCTAGACCATTATTAGAACTAGAAATGTCGTTGGTAAATTTACCAGCAGAATCTTTAGTATCAAATCTATATCAAACCCTCCAGCAGTTATTTGGAGGTAAAAGAGAATGGGACTATTACAGGCGGCGAATTAAAATACTAGTTAGTGCAGAGGATATCGCGCGTAAAACTATTCCAGAGATACAGAAAGATTGGAAATATATCAAGCACAGTCATAATTTTCTAATGAGTTTTCTCAAGGCTAATTGTCCAGAAGACTTTGAAGATATCAAACAGAACCGTAAACCATTACGAGATGTTGAATCAAAAGTAAAATCCGATCCAGAAATCGCTGGATACGTTCATGAATACGCCAGGATATTGAAAAGTAGCTACGCGCCACTATTTAAGTTTAGAGACAGTTTATTTGAAAATATCCAAGTATATGACCCCCATAATCTAATCTTAGATGAAGTCGGCGAAACTAATCTCGACCCGATCCATCTACTGCGCTTTCTTGAATTTGTAACTGATGGCGATCGAGTTGAAATAGTATCTCGCGCTGAGAAGCCATACAACCTATCATTCTCACTGTGGGTTGAAGATTTAACAGAATTTAAGAACACCCAATTATGCAAATTATACGCATTTGAAAATTGCAACATTAAAAGAATGTCCGGTGATAATGTGCGATCTACTCAGTTACCAGAATCTTTGAATATAGCGATCAGTAAAAACTTAATGTCGGGAGTAATTGTAAATGAAACGGCAAAAAATCGGTGGGCAATTATTAAGCTCCAAAAGCAGGGCTTAGAAAGTTATCGACTGGATGTTTATTCGCCTGATTCCTCATCACCGAAACAATTTACTTTCTTTCCTAGCTTATCAGGTATTTTAGCAATTGCCAGCGCAGGTATAGCCCTAAAATGCCCCGACGAAGAGGACTTTTGGGTGGTTTGAATGTAAATTTGCAATCTTCTATATCGATAGTTTCATTTCTGCTGCTAGTGGGGAAGGGCGGATTTGAATTAAATCTCTATCAAAAACGTTATCCTTAGCATAAACAAAGCCATCTACAGATCTGTGTATTTCATTAGGATAGAAAACGCCATAATTTTATTCACTTTATGCCCCACAGTCTCGTTCTCAATCTGATTCCTCGATCGACAATATATCCTGATTTTCTCACTGGGCGACACATGCACGCCTTATTTCTCACTCTCGTTAGTGCTGTCAATCGTGAATTGGGTGACAAGCTCCATGAAGCCAAGACTGACAAGTCATTTACCCTCAGTCCGCTTCAGATTCAAGCACAGCGGCTGCGCGAACCCCTGCAATATCAGCACCGTCAACCGATTCCCGTTGGCACCCCTTGCTGGTGGCGAATTTCGCTATTGGACGATCGATTATTTGGGCAACTTACTCAGCTTTGGCTCGATATTAATCCCCAACACTCTTGGCATCTGGGTGCGGCAGATTTAATCGTTACTAGTATTCAGGGCACCCCCCAATCTATTCAGCCCTGGGCGAATGCCTGTAGTTATCAGGAATTATTCGATCGAGCCTCCGACTCTAATCGTACCTTACGGTTGACTTTTGTGACACCTACAAGTTTTCGTCAAGGAAGTTTTGATAGTGCTTTACCAACGCGAGAATGTATATTTAATTCGCTTCTTTCTAAGTGGTTGAAATATAGTGAAATTGAAATAACAGATCTAGCAATCGGATCGATCTTTCCTAGTGCCTTCGACATCCGTACCGAAGTAAGTAATGACTATATCGGTAAATTTATCGGTACTGTCGGCGATGTCAAGTATCAAATCATGGGCGATGTTTCACCGCTCCAAATCAAACAACTAAATGCTTTGACCGATTTTGCTCTTTATGCCGGAGTAGGTAGGAAAACACCAATGGGGATGGGGATGACACGCCGCTTATGAAAACTGAAACTGACTACATTTCTATTGCCTCGCTCAATCAATATAATTACTGTCCCCATCGCTGTTGGCGGATGTTTTGTGCGGGTGAATTTGTTGATAATCAATATACGATCGAAGGCACTACTTTACACGATCGCGTGCATACAGTCGGTGATAGTCATCGAGAAGAAACTTAGCAAGTCAGGGCAATTTGGCTCAAATCCGATCGATATGGACTAATCGGCAAAGCAGATTTAATCGAGGAGCAAGATGGACAAATTTACCCAGTCGAATATAAGCGCAGTGCCAAAGGTGAATTTGCTAATGATGAATTACAAGTTTGCGCCCAAGCTCTCTGTTTAGAAGAAATGACTGGGAGACAGATCGATCGAGGTTATATCTATTATTTCCACTCTCATCAACGTCAATTAGTCGAGCTTGATGAAACTTTGCGGAATAGTACGATTAGATCGATCGCATCGGTTCGCCAACTTTTAGCCACAGGTAAAATGCCCAAACCCATCTACAATCCTCGCTGTCAAGGCTGTAGCCTCCAGACTCAATGCCTCCCCAAAGCAGCAAGCAAAGTAACCAAATATCAAGAAGATTAAAAATGAGCGAGGGAGGAACCACGCACATCAAGACTGACTTCGGCGGAGACTTTTACCCCCCAACCCCCCTTATAAAGGGGAGGCTCTAACTCCCTCCCCTTTATAAGGGGAGGGTTGGGGTGGGGTAAAGATCTACGCAACAACTCAAACAAACCAAACCAGGAAAACTATGGGCACAGTTTATATCACTCAAGAAGACTCATTCATCGGCAAAATTGACGAACGCTTGCATGTCAAACATGAGAAAACTCTCCTCCTCGATGTCCCCCTCATCAAAATTGAAGGAGTCGTAATTATGGGACGAGCCACAGTTTCACCCGCATTATTGATGGAATTACTCGATCGCAAAATCCCCCTCACATTCCTGACTAGAACGGGTAAATACCTGGGCTGTCTAGAACCACCTCTAACTAAGAATATCTTCATTAGGTCGGCACAATGGGCAGCCGCCCGCGAAGATCGAGCCAAAGCGATTCATGTCGTGCGTGGTTTTGTACGCGGCAAACTCAAAAATTATCGGATTGCCTTACTTCGCGCTCAAAGAGAACATCCCGAAATTGAGCTAGCAGCGGCAATAACCCGCCTAGAACGAGCGATCGAGCCAATCGATCGCACAGAGCAGATCGACTCGTTACGTGGCCTAGAAGGGGCTGGTAGTGCGGCTTACTTTGGGAGTTTCGAGCGGTTAATTCGCGCTGAGGGTTTTAGTTTTAAATCTCGCAATCGTCGTCCGCCAACAGATCCCGTCAACGCTTTATTGAGTTTCGGTTATTCACTCTTAGCACACGACATTCAAAGCGCGATTAATATTGTTGGTTTCGATCCATATTTGGGCTATTTACATACCGAACGTTACGGAAGACCATCTTTGGCGCTAGATTTGATGGAGGAATTTCGACCGTTGGTGGTTGATGCGATGGTGTTGTCGGCTTTAAATCGGAAGATGCTAACGGTGGGTGATTTCACAACCGAACCGTTGAGCAATGCCGTATCACTATCAAATGAAGGTAGAAAGACTTTTTTGCGGTTGTACGAGCAAAAGAAGCAGTCGAAATTCAAGCATCCTGTATTGCAGAAACAATGTACTTACCAGGAAGCCTTTGAGCTTCAAGCGCGATTGCTGGGTAAATATCTGATGTCTGAAACTGACAAATACCCACCCCTCATTCTCAAATAAATTTCCCTTCTGTCCCATTTATCCCCCCCCGTCCCTATGTTCATGGTGATTTCTTATGATATTTCTGAAGACAAACGCCGTACTAAAATTCACAAAATGTTGAAGTCTTACGGTCAGTGGATGCAGTATAGTGTGTTTGAGTGCGATGTCACGGATAGTCAATATGCAAAGCTCAGGGCGCGATTGAGTAAGATGATTAAGCCAGAGGAGGATAGTATTCGGTTCTACTTTCTGTGTGCTTGCTGTCATCCCAAAGTGGAGCGGATTGGTGGTGAGACGGTGCGAGATGAGACGATATTTTTCGCTTGATGCGCGAATGGGTAGGTGTTGGTGATGGAGATCTGCAACAGCGGCTGGATGATTTGGCTGAGGCGGGTTTTAAGGATCTTGATGAAATCTTCATCCGCGCAGTGGCTAGAAGCTTTCGTATTCAAGCATCTCAGGCTCGATCGAAAGGTTCGATTTATAGGCGATCGTCAATTTGAATGTTATTATTGATTTATTCGCGCTAATGTACCTTGAAAACCAAATCACACAAGGTTTTCAGGCTCCCGCCAGCGAAATCGACTCTAAACCCTTATAGGGATTGAAACAATTAAAAGATCTCAAGGTCGGAGACAAACTCAAGGAGCGAGCGAAATCGACTCTAAACCCTTATAGGGATTGAAACTTGGGATTAGACGAGGGATTAAATAACC
>NZ_JANMZA010000239.1:0-9884 GCF_031382685.1 Chamaesiphon sp. OTE_8_metabat_110
TTCTTCGATCGATGAGCGACATCACCGCAGCTAGTCTGACTAATCACCTCCAATCTCGACTAGTTTGCCGATATTAAAGTCGATCCGAATCCACGGCTTGGGGTTTCGCAAATTGCCTAATAGTAATAGTGGAATTTGCCAATGATGCACCATCATAAAAGGTAGCGGATCGTCCCAGTCGAAGATGGCATCCTTACCTTGAACGATCGTTTGTAATCTTTGCCAAGTTAGTTGTGGCGAAGATAAATGCGTAACTAATCGCCAGATTTCGTGATAGAGCCAATAAGTCGGGCGGCTGGTTGGTAATGGCTGTACGGTCCGATCGAGTGGTGCTAAATTTAGATAAGCCGCCGCCACATCGGGATGGTTGTAGAACATCGTAATGGCAGAATGGGTGCGCGGATTGCACTCGATCGCATAAACTTTGCCATCATCATCTGCCTGCATAAAATCTAGGGAAACTTGTCCCGTCAGCTTGAGACTACCAGCAAAAGTCCTAATCCACTCCTCGATATCCGATCGATCTACATGCTCGTAATTGACTTGAAATGCTGACGATTCACAACAACAGTGCAACTGCACATTTCCATTACGAACCGTGCTGTGGGTGCAGTATTCTTGCCCAGGAATAAACTCCTGCATCACCCACGGGTTGCAATCGGAAATTGGCAGCGATTTGACAAACGTAGCAGTTTCGGCTGGCGTAGCGCAGGGTAATTTAGTCAGATCCAATCGCCGTACCGAATCATAAGCAATACTCTTGATAATGTATTGCCGCTGCTCGGTGCTAAAGTCAAAGTCGATAACCTGCTGGGGATGGGTAATCTTAAAAGATTTGGGTACCCGCAGTCCCAACGCCTGAGCGTCTGTCGCAAATTCATACTTGTCATCCAACCGCTGCAACATCTCGACATCGACGTGCATCACCTGACAATAAGGAGAGAGTACAGTCTGGACTTTGGCATCGTAATAGCTGGCAACCGGGCTACAGACAGGGACATAAACATCGACACCTTCACGGATGACGATTTCGAGTAGCGCCGATTCATAATCTTCAGCACGCGGATCGGGCACGGTATAAAAGCGATCGATCGCCCATGAATAGCGATGCCCCGTCAGCCAGTATTTATGAGTTTCAACTAAAATTACTCGATGTCCCGCACTATGGAACGATCGAGCCAATTGCAAAGCCTTAGTCATCTTCCCACCGCTAATCAAAATCGTCTGCGGCTGAGCAGCAATCTGACGAGATCGAATTGGGGTAAAGATCGCGGCTCTAAGGATCGCGATCGTCGTTAGCAAGAGATTTAGGGGAAATACCAACAGTAGCAGCAGCAGAGTAGCAGTTGTTTTAATTCTAGTTGGCAATCTACTATCTTCCATCATGATTTCTCGATCGAATCCTGCCGATCCCATTGCTACTGTCTTTGTCATAATTTTTTCGCACTTCCAAAGAAAAATCCCCTCCTTGGAGGGGTGCCCAATGGGCGGGGTGGGTAGATCTCCGCAGCCACCTTCACCTCAAATCATCGAGATTAAAGCGTAAACCTTTACCCCACCCAACCTCACCTTTCTAAGGGGAGGAGCGGGATCTACACCCGCCGAATCAAGGTAATCCCATCCCGCAGTGGAATCAACACCTGCTCCACGCGCGGATCTGCCGCTACCGCCTGATTGAAATTCGCGATCGCGATTCCATTAGGCGTAGCTGTCCCCGACACATATGGCTGTCCCTGCATCAGCGTATTATCGGCATAGATCGAGCCATTAGGAGCCAATAGCCCCGTCGTCAGCAACAGATCTAGATAGTCCAGGTATCCCGCCTTATCCGCATCGATAAACACCAGATCGAATACTTCTCCATCCGCCGCTAACTGCTGCATTGTTGCCAGTGCAGGTGCGACTTTGACAGATATTTTATGTCCGGCTGGAGACTCCTGAAAACAGCGTTGGGCAAATTCTGCCGCATAAGGATCGACTTCACAAGCCACAACTTCGCCATCAGAGGGCAGTGCTTCCGCCATCGCTAGGGCAGAATAACCCGTGAACATGCCGATTTCGAGGACGCGACGCGCTTGGGTCAGGTGGATCAGAAATTTGAGAAATTGCCCTTCCACGTGACCGGAAACCATCTCCTGTTCCAGATGGCGAACTGTTTCGCCATCTGTAAAGCGTTTGCTCCAATCTTCCGATTGGGTGTGCTGCACCAATGCGGCTAGAGCTGGCGACTCTGGCGTCGTACAACGATCGAGATAAGGATCGAGACCGTTGGCTAGCTCGTAGGCTTGTTGCAGCTCGGCTTGAAAAGCGGGGTCGAGATTGGCGATGTGCGCCATCTGCTGGGTCAAGCGTTCCAGTTTGGCTGCCAAAATCCCGACTGGGGTAACTGGTCTCATCCTTAGACTCCTGCGGGGGAAGGAGTCATCTTATCCAAGACCACATACATGTCCTCGCCGTTGCCTTGGCGTGGATAGCCCTGACAAATGTCGCGATGTAGTGTCAAGACTTCATCTAATTCGAGGCGAGTCAGATCGTTCATGAACATACATTCACCAATCGGACAGGGAGCCGCAGCGCGTTGCAATCCATCGCGAGTTCGCGAGATCGATTTAGTGGCTTGCCATAGTAGTTCTGGGGTCAAATATGGACTATCGATCGCCAATCCCAGTCGGCTCATCAGCCCTAGAATCCGATCGCGGTCGGCAACTGTAATGTAGCCTCGGTGCTGAGCGATCGTTGCTGAGAATGCCATATCGATCGCCACACTGTGACCATGGAACATCGGGATTTCTGGAGTTAGTTCCAGCATGGGACTCCAGGTGTGTCCATAGGCAATCACTCGATCGAGATCGAGTTCGTGAAGATTGGGTACTTCTAGTTTCAGCATCGACTCGATCGCATTGTAAGTCAATCGATGGGCGATCGCTTGCAATTTGGGCGTCCCATTCAGATAACCAAAATGGCTGTGTAGCAACTCTTCGCCATGAGCTTCTAGTAATTCAAACAGCTCTTTGTTCCCGACAACTGCGATCTTGATCAATTCTGCCATGCCGTTGCGAATTTGATCGATCGGCAACGTCCTCAAGAATGAGAAATCTAGAATGACTTTTTGGGACGCATGATAAGCACCGAGACGATTTTTGAGCTTACCGTGATTAACAGCTACCTTAATCGCTACACTAGCATCGATCAACCCGATCAAGGACGTTGGGACGCGGATATAGTTCGTCCGCCGACGGTAGGAAGAACAGGCAAAACCAGCAACATCAGTCGTCAATCCTCCGCCAACTACTAGTACAGGTTCTTTACGCACCAGCCCAAAATCGACAAAGGCATCAATGACACTCTCGAAAGTTTTTAATGTCTTGTCAGGTTCTTTGATTGCGACTTGAAAAACTGTCAGGTCGATGTCATGGTGCTTAAAATAATTCTGCATCCGATCGCCATATAGACCGTACACATTCCGGTCTACCACCATCAAACATCGTCCAAATTGGCGATAGCTATCCGCAATTTCTGGGTTTTCTGGTTGGAATGCACCATCCACGTAGAGCAAGCTAAAGTCAATTTTTTCATATCCTTCGACGTGAAAGGCACGATCTGTTGATGTAAAAGTTGCCTTGATATCGCCCATAAGATTTCTTTATTGTTGTGCCATCCCTAACATAGCGAATTTTTCATATTTATTCAACAAGATTTTATTGGATTCGCCAAAAGACACAATACTACTAAGTAACAACTGGATGTCTTTACTTATCAGAATTTGAGTAGCGATTTTAAAACAGCGCACCCAATGCTAATACTAATTATCTACTTTGTCAACAATATTTCTAATCGTGTAAAAACGACTACTAAAGACTCGAAAGAATCAGCCAAAACATAGTTTCAGCTACCAACTCTCAACCAGCTAATATCTATTTTTGAAGCTCGATTCGTCACCAGATTTTCGAGTGTACTAACATTACTTGTGCTTCAGGTCGCTCGAATTTTGAATTTTAGTTCTGACACATATCTACAAATTCAGATTAAAGAATGGTTCGATAATCGATCGAATAGTCGAATTTTACAAGTTCAGAAATCGAGTACTGCACTCAAAGTCGCATCAATTTGCCGATCCGCCTAGCCCAATTCAGATTCCAGAATACAATCGGACGGCGTTAGATACAGCATGTTACCTCTAAAAAGTAAGACATCACGCGCGATCGCATGATGTCCGATTTTCTTCCCACATTCTTAACATACCCAGCTCGTTCTCGATTATTGATATCGATCGCGGCAATTGTGACAGTGACGCTTAATTTGTTCGATTGAGTATATCTATTTGCTAGCTTTGTTAGCTACTGACGGTGCCGCATTTCCACCCGGCTAGACGCTGGATCTCGCAGATTCGGTTAATGCCTGACTGCCTGACAGATCGGCTCTCCTGCTATTTTGGGGGAAATAGTCAAATTACATGTCAATCGTTGGCGTAGCCGCGCCGCGAGGTAATCGTCCCTCACGGCGTTGTCCGGTTTCGAGTTCGTCAGATATTGCTGGGCGGGATCTTTGACAAATTGAAATACCGAGATCGCAATTAATAGGGCAAGAATACTGCCCCCAATCGATAAGGTAAAGCGAAAACTACTCAAACTCGTGCGTTCGTTGTAGTCTTCAGTTAACTCAGCGGTTATCAAAACCTAAAATTAGAGATCTAGTAATTCTGTACCGCGTTCGGGGGGGATTAATTCGGCGATCAATGTTTGGCGATTTTGAGCGATGACAAAAGGTAAATGCGAGCCGATTAATCCTTGTTTGATACTTGCTGACGTGCGATCGAATATTACAAACAGTGGATAAAGATGTTCGACACCTTCACTAATAATATGCCGATAATATTGTGGCATTACCCATTCATAGTCACGATCGAGTAATACTTGCGTCCGCCGCCACCGCATGAGTAAATCGGAAAAATCTTCTTCAGGCTGCTGGATAAATATTAAAATCTCGCCGCCCATCTTAATTTTCCACTCCGGATCGCACATGAGATATGCCAGATCGCAAGGCAGTAAAATTGTTTGCGAAGTAGTACTAATCGGCGAAGATCGATCGAGTTGCTGGATTACTGGAACTTTGCGAAGTTTGACGACAGGTAACGGCATCGTAATCAAGCTTTCTTCCGATCGCCGGATGCTGGGAATCATTTCTAGATACGGACGATACTGCTTGAGTAATTCTACTGCTTCAGTATGATTGCTATATCGCGTCAATAGTTCTTCGTAGTCTGATTTTTTAATCGACATATAAATTTATTAATAATCAAAAGCAGTTAGGGCGATAGTGATGCCATATCCCCGACTTCTTTTAAGAAGTCGGGGATATGATATGTCTTCACAAGCTCGGCAGTGGCTATAGACAATGAGATTCGATCGAATCGTAGCTAGCTAATAATTAGGTAGAGTAATAAACATTTATTACTCTACCTATATCGATCGGAAGGATATTTTAAAGCTCTTAGCCAAGTTTCTCGAATACTTTGAACATGGGGAGATACATCGAAAGTAGAATTACGGCTACCATCCCTGCCAAGAAGACCATCATAATTGGTTCGAGGACACTGGTGAGAGCTTTAACCGCTTGTTCGACTTCATCTTCATAAAAGTCAGCAACTTTCATCATCATTGTATCTAGTTCCCCGGTTTCTTCCCCGATGCTGATCATTTGAATTGCCAGCGATGGGAAAACTTTTTCACGTTGCAGGGCATTGCTTAACATCCCCCCTTGTTGAACTTCCATTTTGGACTTTTCGATCGCGTTAGAGATAACTTGATTGCCCGCTGTATCGCGAACGATATCTAGTGAGTTGAGAATCGGTACGCCCGATCGAGTTAATGTCCCAAAAATTCGACAAAATCTAGCAGTTGCTGATTTTTCATTTAAGTCACCCAAAATCGGCATTTTCAAGAAAAACCGATCCATCGTCAGTTTACCAATGGTGGTTTTATAGTATTGAGTGTATGCAAAAATCAAGCCGCCAACTATAACGATCGGGATGATTACCATCCAACTAGTTAGTACCCCACTTACGCCCAACATAAATAGTGTCAATCCCGGTAACTCTGTACCCAATCCTTTGAAAATATTTGCAAATACTGGGATTAAGAAGATTGTCATCCCTAGAA
Organism: Chamaesiphon sp. OTE_8_metabat_110; assembly: GCF_031382685.1. Classification (NCBI taxonomy): domain Bacteria; kingdom Bacillati; phylum Cyanobacteriota; class Cyanophyceae; order Gomontiellales; family Chamaesiphonaceae; genus Chamaesiphon; species Chamaesiphon sp. OTE_8_metabat_110. Next base: position 6,159 of record NZ_JANMZA010000239.1, read on the forward strand.
ATACCAACAGTGCCAAAATTCCTACAGCCACAGGGTACGCCATTGCTCCTTTGACTTGGTTTTTGAGTCGAGACATATCTTCTAAAACCTTAGCCAGACGATTGAGTACTTCATCGAGTACCCCACCAACTTCACCAGCCTGCACCATACTCACATAAAGAGTATCGAAACATTCTGGATGTCGGCGCATGGCATCAGACAGGTTAATCCCTTGTTGGACATCCAGACTCACTTGTGCGAGTACCTTTCGCAGCTTGGGATTACCACACTGCTCGGAAAGCACTGTCAAACATCTCACCATTGCCACACCTGCATTGACCATCGCTGCAAATTGGCGAGAGAATACCGCTTTATCACGAACCGTCACCGGGTTCATGGCTGCTTCGATGTCCTGTAAGTCAATTTTAGTGATATCAAAAGATTTGACTGGTCTGATATTTTGAATGAACTGGTATTTCTGTTTGAGTTTTTTCCGAGCTGATTCTACTGTTTGAGCGTCAACTTTTTCTTGTTTGACATTTCCTTGAGAATCGCGGACTTCAGCTATAAAAGTTGGCATGATTTAGGGGATAGGGGATAGGGGATAGGGGTTAGGATTTTGTTTGGGTAAAGGGTAAAGGGTAAAGGGTAAGAGAGTAGATAATCACTATTCCCTATTCCCTATTCCCTATTCCCTAATTTCTCCCATTCGCTGCCATCGTAGGTGTAGATCCAATCAGACGTTGAAGTTCATCAGGTCGAGAGGATTTAGAAACACCAACTTCAAAAGAAATCGTACCTTCGCGAATGTGTTTAGCGAGGATCGATTCCATCGTGTTCATGCCTAGCTTGGCTCCAGTTTGAATCGCACTATAAATTTGGGCGGTCTTACCTTCACGAATCAGGTTAGAGATTGCGGGTGTGACGATCATGATTTCTTGTACCAAGACTCGTCCATACTCACCGGGTTTGGGTTTTTTCTTTTGGACGAGAGCTTGACTGAAGACGGCAACTAGCGAGTTAGATAACTGGGCGCGGATTTGGGGTTGTTGTTCGGGGGGAAATACATCCAACATCCGATCGATCGTTTGAGCGGCGGAACTAGTGTGCAATGTCCCCATGACTAAGTGCCCAGTTTCAGCAGCACTAATCGCCAAACTAATCGTTTCTAAATCACGCAATTCTCCAACTAGAATTACATCTGGATCTTCGCGCAAGGCTGCTCTAAGCGCATTGGAGAAACTTTTAGTATCTTCACCTTTTTGACGCTGGTGAATGAGGCTTTTAACATTTGGGAAGACATATTCGACTGGATCTTCGATCGTCAAAATATGCTCGGCACGAGTCCGATTGATTAAGTCGATCATGGCTGCCATCGTGGTGGTTTTACCAGAACCAGTCGGCCCTGTTACCAGAATCAATCCGCGCGGACGATTGCTCATTTCTCTGACGATATCGGGCAATCCCATCTGATCGAAGTTGGGGATTTTGGAAGATAATGCCCGCAAACAAGCAGCATAACAACCACGTTCTTTATAGACATTGACCCGAAATCTTGCCAACCCTTTGACGCCATAAGAGCAGTCGATTTCCCAGGTTTGTTCGAGTTCTTTGCGCTGAGTATTATTGAGCATACTAAAAATCAGTTTTTGGCACTCTTGCGGCGTGAGTGGTTCTTCACCAACCGGGGCAAGTTTACCGCTAACGCGAAAATAGACAGGCGCACCTGCTTGAATGTGCATGTCGGAGCCACCCATTTCAACGAGTTGCTCCATTAGGTCTTCGATCATTAGTTCAGACATAGGTTTAGGAAGTGGATAGTGGATAGTGGATAGTGGATAGTGGATAGTGGTTAATGTTTAGATCCTTTTAGGACGCATGTGTCCTTTCTGTTTGCTATTCACTATCCACTATTCACTAATTCTCAAATCTAGGTGTCATACAATACGGACAATCAAGCCATTCCGGTTTGAGGTCTGCCGCGCACGTCCGACAGATAAGGGTGGTTTTGCGTTTGGCTTTGATTTCGGCTTCCAAACCAGAGTCGGTAAAGGTGACGCGTTCGACTTCATCGAGCGTAGTCTGACCTTCTTGCACCATTTGGAGGCTGTAAGCCAGCAGTGTTTTCATCCCCTGCTGAACTGCGGTTTCCTTGATCAGGGCGGTGGAAGCGCGTTGGTTGATGAGCGTCGCTAGCTCATCGGTAATTTGCATGACTTCATAGACACCGACTCGACCGCGATAGCCGACGCCATTGCAGTTTTTGCACAGACAGCCAGCGGCTTTGGCAGATTCGATCGCGTCGTTAGAGAGTTCGTTAGCTTTGTAGAAGGTGATGACTGCATCACCCGAAGCAGACAACCCAAATCGACCGAGTTCTTCGCGGGTGGGAGTATAGGCGATCCGACATTCCGCACAAGCTTTCCGCAGGAGTCGTTGCGCGACAACGCCGATGAGGGCTGCCGAAACCATGAATGGTTCGACGCCCATCTCATCGAGCCGCGCGATCGAGCCTGCCGCGTCGTTGGTGTGTAAGGTAGTCATGACCATGTGACCCGTTAAAGCCGCCTCCATGGAGGTTTTAGCCGTCTCTTGGTCGCGAGTTTCTCCCACCAGGATGATGTCGGGATCTTGCCGCATGAAGGCGCGTAAGATCGAAGCAAAGTTCATCCCTTTTTCGCGAATTACCTGTACCTGGTTGATGCCAGGGAGGGCATACTCGATCGGGTCTTCCGCCGTACTAATATTGACACCAGGATCGTTACGTTCGGCGAGGAGAGAATAAAGTGTCGTCGATTTACCCGAACCAGTCGGCCCAGTCACCAAAATCAAGCCAAACGGGCGACTACCCATCGCTCGGACGATTTCCAGCGATGGCAGATCGCTAATTAACTTATCCAACCCCAATTGCGTCGAGGAGTTATCCAAAATCCGCATACAGACTTTTTCCCCATACCGACTCGGGAGGGTACTCATCCGAAAGTCTACTTTGCGACCTTCAAACGTCCGCCGAATCCGACCATCTTGAGGCAACCGCCGCTCGGCGATGTCCAATTCGGCGATGATTTTGAAGCGGGAGATCACCGCTGGAATGATGTGCTTGGGCAAAATTGGGAAACTCTGACGCAGGACGCCATCTTTGCGAAACCGCACTCTCAAGCCTTCCTCTTGTGGCTCGATGTGAATGTCCGAAACTTTTTCCATCAAACCCTTAGCGAGGATTTGATTGACTAACTTGACTACCGGAGCGGCTTCTGCCCCCTGAACGTCGATTTCATCATCTAGCTCATCTTCGACCCCACCTAGCTCGGGCGTATCAAAGTTTTCAATTTCGACATTGAGATTTTTCTGGGAATTATCGGCGGCATCCTGTTGGATCCGCTCATCCAAATAGCCATCTAAAAGTTTTTGATAATCTTCTGGCGCGATCACCTCACTGCGCCAAGCAATCCCGTGGGGACGGAGAATTTTGTCCAAATCGTTTTTGGCTTGGAGATCGTTGGGCGCGATCATCGCTACCGTGAGAATCGGCGGATCGCCTTCCATTTTACCGATCGGCAATAGCTTAAGTTGCCGACAACTATCAGCAGAGATAAAAGTATCGATTAACGTCCGTACTTGTACCTTGTCAATTTGCGCGGAGGTAATATCGACCGCGTTCAAACCGTAGACAATTTTCAGCTCGAATAACTGTTGTTTTTTATATTGATTTTGTAACTCGGCTGGCAAAGATTTACCCGTCAGGGA
>NZ_JANMZA010000330.1:0-3566 GCF_031382685.1 Chamaesiphon sp. OTE_8_metabat_110
GAACCCGTACAGGCGAATATGTGGGTGGGGGTAAAGGTCGTTGGCGTAGCCTACCGGAGGTAATCATATTTATGTTCGATCGACTGTTCAGAGCCAATTTTTCCAGACCCAATGCTAAAATTGAGACATCACAGGATTTGTCGATTTTTGTTGCATCATGACCCAGGCAAACGAACCAGAAGATAGAGGCATAGAAGCAAGACTAGCTAGATTGGAAGAGCGGCTATCTCGGATCGAACGCACCACTGTACCTAATGATTACATTCGGCGATCGTTCGATCGAGTCTACCAAGACATGACGGAACTCCATTACAAAATCGACAGTTTAGCCGTCGAGGTTGATGGAGTCAAGCAAAGTAACCAACGCATAGAGCAAAAGCTCGAAGAAGTTAGTGCCCAAATGAACGGCAAACTCGAAGAAGTTAGTGCCCAAATGAACGGTAAGCTCGACGTTATCCTAAGACACTTAACAGGAATGAATTAAATCGATATCGGCTGGATAGTTCAGCCTAAAACTGATTCTGCTAGATTATTCACCCTGTATGGCGATCTGCTTCTAAAACTTGGGTGCCGATAGCAGAGAAAATTCAAGCGTTCGCGTAGCGTCGGCTCTGCCGAATCGTATCAGCTTTACCAGAAGAGAATCTATCGAAAGTTTTTGACTTCGCTCGTTCCGTTCATAACGAACGAATCTCTGTCTAGGATTGAGCTTCGCATGTAGTCTTAGCAGTGTTAAAATAAAGTGGATATTTTACCGATCGACTAATGAAACTAACCGTAATCGTCCATGAAGCGATTCTCCAGGGGAGAGGCTTCGCCAACGAAGGCGGCTATTGGGCAGAAGTACCTGCAATCCCAGGCTGTCCGACAGAAGGCGATAGCTGAGATGAGTTGATATCGAATTTGCATGAAGCGATTCTCCAGTAGGAGAGGCTTCGCCAACGAAGGTTGTTTGTCAGTCGATCGTAGCCAGTTAGAAATAGACGACAAATCTCATGACTGGAATGAATTTAGGATAATCGATTTAGTGATGGGTGAGAGTGGTCACTGAGCTTGCCGAAGTGCGAGGTCGTCACGCGACTGTCAGGCACTCTGAGTTTTAGACAAAGATACTTATGCTTAGATCTCTATCAAAAGATAGAGATTTTAGAATGTATCGTAAATGATGTTATTTTGATTATTGCTACCGCTAAAAAAATAGCAGCATTTGATACTGATAAATTGAAATTTTAATGTTTGCTTTTTTTGTTAAAAGTACGTTACATTGAAAGTAAGCAAACAAAATACATTAGGTAAACACATGGCTGACATAGTTGATACCGCCGTTGGCGCAGGTTCTTTTACCACATTAGTTGCAGCAGTCAAAGCGGCTGGATTGGTCGATACTTTAAAGGGTGCAGGGCCTTTCACTGTATTTGCACCTACTGATGAAGCGTTTGCAAAATTGCCAGCAGGCACGATCGAAGCCTTACTCAAAGATATTCCTAAGCTCACAAAGATCCTAACTTATCACGTTGTTGCTGGTAAAGTAATGGCTGCTGATGTCGTTAAACTTAAATCAGCAAAGACTGTTGAAGGTTCGGAAGTAAAAATTGATGCTGCTAACGGTGTCAAGATTAATGATGCCACAGTTACAACACCTGATGTTGCTGCTGATAACGGCGTTATTCACATTATTGATTCAGTTTTACTACCTGCGTAAATTAATTCTATAAATCTACTAGGATTTATTATCTAGAAATAAAGTAGCGACCGTTCATGGTTGCTACTTTATTTTTTTAGCTCGATTTGTTAATTCAACAAATCGCTGCCTCGATGAACTTCTAGATAATTGCTATTGGCACGAGCCAGACTTATTGACGCTACATAACTAGATGTATGTGTGCGTGCTAGTGCTGGAGGGTATTTCGATCGAGTTGATTAGAATGATGCAGCGGTGATGAGAGAATGAGGCTTGTTAAACTCGATCTACCTGCTTGATGGTTGGAGGTGGGTAGGTATTGAAGTACTTCTATAGATAAAATAAAGTTGTTGGTCTAGAACCTCACTGTTTGCTAGAGGCTTGCGCTAAACTGATGAATCATACGGTATTGCCTACCACCATCACTACATTTAGCTCTTCTCTACATTCTCCACATCCTCAGACTTGATTATGACCAATGTGCCCGTTTCGCGAATTCGCAACTTTTCGATCATCGCTCACATCGATCATGGTAAATCTACTTTAGCCGATCGATTGTTGCAGGATACAGGTACAGTTAGCAATCGAGAAATGAAGGAACAGTTTCTCGACAATATGGATTTGGAGCGGGAGCGGGGAATTACGATCAAGCTCCAGGCAGCGCGGATGAATTATACCGCCCTAGACGGTCAAGAGTACGTGCTGAATCTGATCGATACTCCCGGACATGTAGACTTCTCTTATGAGGTGTCTCGGAGCCTGTTAGCTTGCGAAGGAGCTTTATTAGTAGTCGATGCTTCTCAGGGTGTAGAGGCGCAAACCTTGGCGAATGTTTACCTGGCATTGGAGAGCAATTTAGAGATTATCCCCGTGCTCAATAAGATCGATTTACCTGGAGCCGAGCCGGAGCGGGTACGTGCGGAAATCGAGGAGATTATCGGGTTGGATTGTAGCGGGGCGATTTTGACTTCCGCCAAGCAAGGGATCGGGATTCAGGAAATTTTGGAATCGGTGGTGCTATTAGTCCCACCACCGCGAGATACGATTAACGAACCCTTACGCGCCTTGATTTTTGACAGTTACTACGACAGCTATCGCGGCGTCATCGTCTATTTCCGCGTGATGGATGGCAGTGTCAAAAGGGGCGATAAAGTCCGCCTGATGGCAAGTGGCAAAGAATATGTCATCGACGAACTTGGTATTCTCTCACCCATGCAGGTAGAAGTAGACGAGCTACACGCTGGCGAAGTAGGTTATTTCGCCGCATCGATTAAAGCTGTAGGCGATGCGCGGGTAGGCGATACGATTACGATGGTGAGCAATCCGGCAGCCACAGCTCTCGATGGTTATGCCGAAGCTAAGCCGATGGTATTTTGTGGCTTATTTCCGACAGATGCGGATCAGTATCCAGAGTTGCGCGATGCGTTGGATAAATTGCGGCTCAATGATGCGGCGCTCAAATACGAGCCAGAAACTTCGAGCGCGATGGGATTTGGTTTCCGGTGTGGATTCTTGGGACTATTACACATGGAAATCGTCCAAGAACGACTGGAGAGAGAATATAATCTCGATCTAATTACCACCGCACCGTCGGTAGTTTATCGAGTCACGGATATTCAGGGTAAAGAAACTTATATCGATAATCCCAGTACGCTTCCCGATCCCAATCATCGCCAAAAGATCGAGGAACCCTACGTCAAATTGGAGATGATTACTCCCGAAGAATACGTCGGCACATTGATGGAACTGTGTCAAAACAGACGCGGTGAATTCAAGGACATGAAATATCTTACCAAAGGACGAACCACGGTAATTTATGAGATGCCTTTAGCGGAAGTCGTGACGGATTTCTTCGATCGAATGAAGTCAAATACGCGCGGTTATG
>NZ_JANMZA010000343.1:0-4188 GCF_031382685.1 Chamaesiphon sp. OTE_8_metabat_110
GATACGTCCGAGCGATTCGGGATAGCCGATTGCGGTTTCGGCAAACGGCGTAAAATTGGTCTGAGTGGGAATGTGTGCGACTTGTTCGCTAATTTGGGAGATGAGATTTTTCCAGTTGTCGCGGCTGGTAGTAGCTAGCTGTTGCGCGTTGACTAATTCGCTCGGGTTGAGATCTAGCTGACTGCTAGCGACATCGCCATATTCGTGGCGATGTCGCTCTAGTGACTGCTTATACTCACAAAAATTATAGGTTTGCGAACATAGTCTAAAGATACTCCGCCGATGGCGTAACTGGATGTCACAAACATTTACATAGTCCAGAATTTTCGGTTTGCGGAACGTGCGCTGATAGGCGTCGATTTCCATCACTTCTTCAAAAATTGGCATTATTCCCGTGACGATCTGAGTGATTTCCGACCAGTTAAAATTAAACGTCCGCAGCTCGCCACGATCGTCCGTACAGACGATTTCGCCTTTGGGATGGAAGGATTGAAAATGTCCGACTTGAAACACGTACATCTGCTGTGTATCGTGTTGCGAGATACAAAAACAGGGAATCCCAGCCGCCAATAATCGATCGCGATAAAACTGTAATTCGCCCATTTGTCCCAACCGATATAGCCGCCAGCCTCGGCTGGGTAGCTGAAGTTTGGCACTGTAAGGATCGATTTCCATAATTGCCGCAAATTGCTTGACGACGGCTTGCTTGTGTTCTAAGGACATCGGTTCGAGTACCAAAAATCCTGGCTCGCTGTTTTGAGCGATGCCAGCTTTGGCTGTGACTAGCTTTGCTGCTTGGATTTGGGCTTGAAGCTGCTCGATCCGCCCGATGCCTTGACGCGCTTCGGTGGCGATCTTCCGATTGACAGCATGTTGGAGCAAGGATCGATAAACTGCGAGGGCTTTGTCGAGCTGGTCTGTTGCTTCATGCAATTGTGCTGCATACAATTGAACTCGGTGGTCGTCTGGTCGCTCTAAAATGAGTGCAGCGATCAGTTTGGCGGCAGTTTGATAGTCCTGACGATTTAGGGCAGAAGCCGCTTGCTCTAACATAAATTTAGGATAATTAATGGCATGAAGTAATCTCAAACAATCGTCTTGAGGAGTTAGCCCGATTCGAGACAACAGTTTTCGATGGTTGGCGATGATGGCTTAGTCGAATCGGTAGCTCGTAGATAATAAATAGTTTGAACTTTTGTAAAAAACGTCATTATCGAATCGATCGACTGCTGCATCTCTATTAGGATGCCCGATTGTCGATCGGAATTTAACTAACAAGGATTTTTCGATCGCGTAGCGTCGCACTCGTCGAGTTAGTAGCCCCCAATCCGGTTCGGTTGGTCGGGAAACTGGGGCTTCAGCTTAGCATCCGCTGCTTGGTTGCGCTGTCTTGACCCAAACACATGCGGAGGGAACCTCCGCGTGATTTGGGTCGCTGTCTTGAAAAGGTGCTCTACTTGGGGAAACCCCAAGACCGCACTTTTCGCAAACCGTCGGGAAACCCGACGAGCGCGCATCCGCAATTCTCAATTCTCAATTCTCAATTCTCAATTAATTTAAAATGCCTCTAGACTCATTGACTCCCAGCCACGGAATTATCCTGGGATTGCTACTTGGTTTTGCGATCGCTCATAGCGGACTAGCCGCGCTGCGCCCTTGGGCAGAGCAGAAAATCGGCGCACGATTGTATCGCGTCATATTCGCATTAGTGAGTATTCCATTTGCGACTATCCTGATTATTTATTTTTTCAACCATCGCTATGATGGCTGGCAATTGTGGCAGGTACAGGGTACCCCTTGGATCGAGCCGCTGGTTTGGATCTTGTCATTTGTTTCATTTTTATTTCTCTATCCAGCTACCTTCAATCTGCTCGAAGTCGCCGCTGTCCTCAAACCGCAGGTGCGCATCTATGAGACAGGCATCATGCGGGTGACGCGGCATCCGCAGATGGTCGGGCAATTAATTTGGTGCATCGCCCACACCCTCTGGCTGGGGACGAGTTTTACATTGGTGACTTCGATCGGCTTGATGCTACATCATTTATTTGCAGTCTGGCACGGCGATTATCGGCTAGGAAAGCGGTACGGCAAGGAATTTGAACTAGTTAAGGCGCGCACCTCGATCGTGCCGTTCCTGGCGATTCTAGATGGCAGACAGCAACTAAAGCTAGCGGAGTTTCTGCGTCCTGCCTATGTTGGCGTAGTAGCGTTTGTATTATTGTTTTCATGGGGACACCCGTGGTTGATTCAGATGACTGCGCGGGTACCCTTTTAAAGGGCGATCGATTAGCTAATCGAGGGCGATCGATTCTACCTTCGCTCTCATATTGTCTCGATCCCTCATACTTATTCGCCGATCCCTGTAGACCAATCGCGATAATTAGCGTTAAAATGATTAGCTATATAAGAAAAGATTTAATATTCACTTAATCGTGTTGTATGATCCATTTTGTAACAGATTTGAATTTCAAAGAGCGGGTTTTGACTTCATCGATTCCTGTACTAGCCAATTTCGGCGCACCGTGGTGCGGATTGTGCAAAGCGATCGAACCGACATTAATTGACTTTCACGATCGCTGGGACGGGCAGATTAAGTTAGTTAATGTCAATGCTGATGACAATCTCAAATTGGCTAGTACTTATAAACTAAGAACGCTGCCGACGTTGATTTTATTTACTAACGGCAGAATCTTGGATCGGTTAGAAGGATTTAACAGCAGACAGGAACTTCGCGATAATTTGGATCGCATGACGAGAATTGCTACGATGAACTGGCTAGTGAGCGAGCGGGGGAAGTCGATGCAGATCGACTGGCGATTGGTAGCAACTGAATAAATCGCCCGCTCGAATCCAGCCCTTAACTCAGACTGGATTCGACGATGAATAAGTAGGTAGGCGCAATTATTTATGAAATAGATTATGCCTGAAACCTAGTTGATGGACAGCGGCTTTACCCTTTCCCCTTTACCCTTTCCCCTTTCCCCCCTTTCAACAAGTCTTGCTTATCACCATAACTGCTGGAGAACCTAATTATCTTTGAGTTTGATTTTGGTAGTGGATTCGCGTTTGAATTGTTGTTTGCGGAGATTGTCGATTCGATCGTTAACTTGTTTTTGGAGTTCGCCGCGATCGACACGTTTGCTATAAATTTTGAGATACTTAATAGCGTCTTCGGTCTTGCCATCGCTTTCTTTGATTCTAGCGAGCGCGAGATAGTCCTGAGTCGCTACCATCGGCGCGATTTCATTGTAACTTCTAATTAGTTGCGGCACGACGATCGTGGCTAAGAAAACTAAGAAGATAAACGATATTTTGGCATCTGGTTTCATTGATTCAACCAAATACATCGTCAGCGCAAATAACAAGACCATTACTATTAGCATAAATAATAAATGTGGGTCTTGGAGCAATACATTAGACGATTGTTCGACAGCCGCCGTATGCGTGCCGATCGTATATCCAACCAGTGCCGTAGTAGTAGGTAACGTAAATTGCCGCAGCGTCGAACCTTTGCCACTGAGATGAAAAATTAGTGACATAATACTGGCAATACTGGCAGCGAACGTCCAGATAGTCATGTTGTGGATCCCAGTTTTTGTCAAATATAAATTACCGATCGACAGTTAAAATCTGTGCGATGGATATCGCGAGCCATATTAACATGCATTGGGATAAACTTTCTGTTAGGATTTTTAATCTTTTAGCCATGTTGCGCCAATAGTGGAGCCGCTGCTAAGAGTTCTTGAGTATAAGGTTGTTGGGGATTGCTGAAAATCTGTTGCGTGTCGCCCATTTCCACGATTTGACCGCGATTCATCACGGCAATCCGATCGCACAAAAATCTCGCCAGCCACAGATCGTGGGTGATAAATAGATAGGTAAGCTGATGTTCGCGTTTGAGTTCGAGCATGAGATCTAAAATCTCGGCTTGAATCGTGGCGTCTAACATGCTCACAGGTTCGTCACAAATGACTAATTTCGGCTTAGTAATCAAGGCGCGGGCGATCCCGACGCGCTGCTGCTGTCCGCCAGAAAGCTGGTTGGGGTAGCGATCGAAGTATTCAGTCGCCGGGTTTAAACCAACGCGTTCGAGCATTGCCAGGACTTGCAATCGCGTCTGCGCGGGCGTAGCATTTATCTCGTGAATGATTAAGGGATCGGCGATACTTTCACCGATCGTCATCATCG
>NZ_JANMZA010000344.1:0-9661 GCF_031382685.1 Chamaesiphon sp. OTE_8_metabat_110
TTTCATCGAGTTTTTGGGCAGTTTTTACGGGTGTTTTGCGCCAAGGAACATCCCCTGACGATCTTCTTAGACGATCTACAGTGGATTGACTCAGCAACCCTTAATTTAATCGAGCTGATGCTGCTGGATGAGCAAGCCCAATCCCTGTTTTTAATTGGAGCCTATCGCGATAATGAAGTCATTCCCACGCATCCACTTGTTTTAACGCTGGAAAATCTGCGAAAACAAGGGGCAGTAATTCAGGAGATTGTGCTTTCACCCCTGGCAATTGAGCCGTTGAGTCAGTGGATTGCCGAGATGCTACATCAGAATACTGATACTGTTCGTTCTCTAGCTGAATTAGTCCTGCGTAAAACTGAGGGCAATCCTTTTTTTGTCAATGAATTTTTGAGATTGCTGTATGGCGAAAATCTGTTAACATTTGAACCGCCTCAATCCTCTTTTGGTAAGGGGGGAAGTAAAGAAGGGTGGCAGTGGAATATTACTCAAATTAGAGCTACAAATATCACCGATAATGTGGTGGAATTGATGCTGTTTCAGTTAAAAAAACTGCCAGAGGCTACACAACAAATGCTGCGATTAGCAGCTTGTATCGGGGCTAATTTTAATCTAGATACATTATCGATCGTTGGCGACAGTTCTCCTCAAACAGTTTTCCTGGATTTACAAGTAGCAATCGAAGCTGGATTAATTCAACCCTTATCTGAATTAGATGAGGACTTATTAATTCAAGAGTTTAAGTTCTTGCACGATCGCGTGCAGCAAGCCGCCTATGCCTTAATCGATGAAACGCAGAAACAAGCGATTCATCTTCAAATCGGTCGCAATTTACTCGAAAAAATACCGCCAGAGCGACGATCGTATCGGCTGTTTGAAATTGTGGATCATCTCAATCATGGGCTTGAACTGGTCAACAATCAAGCAGAGCGTAATAAAATTGCTCAATTGAATTTGATGGCAGCTCAGAAAGCAAAAGGGGCGATCGCCTATAGTATTGCTAAAAAATATTTAGCCACCGGAAGAGCATGGCTGGCAGATTCTAGCTGGCAAATAGATTATGACCTGACCTTATATTTATATTTGGAAACAACCGAAATCGCATATTTATGTGGTGAATTTGAGCAGGTGGAATGTTGGGCGGCGATCGTTCTGCAATCGGCCAAAACTATTTTCGACAGCGTAAAAGTTCATGAAATCAAAACTCAAGCATATATCGCACAAGGTCAGCCATTAAAAGCAATCAACACTGTGCTGCAAGTTCTACCACAATTTGGGATTAGTTTTCCTGAGCAACCAGGGCAGTTAGATATTCAGATTGAGCTAGATGCAGTCTCGCGCCTTGTTAAAGAGAAACCGATTGAGGACTTGATTCATTTACCGGAAATGAGCGAGCCAAATAAATTAGTAGTGATGCGAATCCTATCTAGAATTACGATTTCAGCCTGGATAGCGGCTCCTGGTTTAATGTCGTTACTGGTATCTAAACAAGTTAGCTTGTCAATTGAATATGGAAATGCGCTTACATCTTCCTTTGCTTACGCTAACTTTGGCTTAATTCTATGTGGAAGGGTCGGAGACATCCAGACAGGCTATGAATTTGGACAGTTAGCCTTGAAACTATTGTCACGACCCCAGAGCCATTCACTCAGAGCCAGAACATTGCTCATTGTGAATACCTTCACGATTCACTGGAAGGAGCATGTGAGGAAGACGTTTCAGCCATTGTTAGAAGCCTACCAAAGCGGGCTTGAAACGGGAGACTTGGAGTTTGCCGCTTATGCCGCTCACTCTTATTGTTTTAACTCCTATGCAGTTGGAGAGGAACTCATAGAAGTTGAACACAAGATGACAACCTATAATGAGGCAATTCGCCAAATCAACCAGGAAACGGCACTCACCTGGAATCAAATATTCCATCAAACTGTTGCAAATTTGAGGGGCTGCTCGGTCACTCCGACGCGTTTAGTCGGAGAATTCTATAATGAGCAGGATAGGCTACCACAACATGAAGTAGCCAATGATGGAACTGCAATCTTTGATGTCTATGCCAATAAGCTCATCCTCTACTACCTCTTTTCTGATTATGCCCAGGCAGTTGAAAACGCAGCTATAGCAGAACGCTATTTGACTCAAATAGTAGGCACATCTTTTGTTCCCTTTTATTATCTCTATGATTCTCTGGCAAGACTGGCAACCTATCTCGATAGCAGCGATCGAGTGCAAGCAGAAATTCTCATAAAAGTTGCTATCAGTCAGAAAAAAATGAAGCACTGGGCAGATCGCGCGCCCATGAACTATTTGCATAAATATCAGTTGGTGCAAGCAGAGACGGCGCGAGTTTTGGATCGGTTGCTTGAGGCAGAAGAATTCTACGAACAAGCGATTCAAGGTGCTAGAGACAATGAGTATCTTCAAGAAGAAGCATTAGCCTATGAATTAGCTGCCAGGTTTTACCTATTTCGAGGTCGGGAAAAGTTTGCCCAAACCTATATGAAAGAAGCACACTACTGCTATGAACGATGGGGAGCAATGGCGAAAGTGAAAGATTTAGAAACCCGCTACCCACAGTTTTTTCCTCAATCGTCGGGCATGGCTAACACGCCAATCCACACTACTTCTGGAACCACTTCTAATCACTCACCCACTGCCTTCGATTTAGCTACGGTGATGAAAGCATCTCAGGCGATTTCGAGTGAAATTGAACTGGAGCAGTTGCTCGGTTCTTTGATGCAGATCTTAATCGAAAATGCTGGCGCACAAACTGGATGTCTGATTTTAGAAAACTCAGGGGAATGGGCGATCGAAGCTGCTTACGAACTTAACGATCGTCAGAATGTCGGCGATCTGCGAGTGCTGCAATCGATACCAATCGCAAATCGCTTACCCGAATCGATGATTCAGTATGTGATTCGTACTCACGAATCTGTCCTCTTAAATGATGCTAATCGTGAAGGTAATTTTATTAGCGAGCCATATATTCAACACCACAAAACACAATCTATCTTATGTTTGCCACTACTAAATCAAACTAAACTCGTCGGCGTGTTGTATCTGGAAAATCAATCAGCAACTGGGGCATTTACACCCGATCGATCTCAAGTTCTGAAGCTATTATCAACCCAGGCAGCGATCGCGATCGAAAACGCTAAACTCTACTCAAAGTTGCGCGCTAGCGAAAGTCAGATGGCTCAATTTTTAGAAGCGATTCCGGTGGGAGTTGGGATCGTTGATGCGAATGGTCGCCCTTACTATGCCAATCAACGTGGTATTCAGCTTATGGGCAAAGGGATCGATCCTGCCGTAGCCACAGAGCAAATCTCCGAGGTTTACCAATTTTATGTGACGGGAACGGATCGAATCTATTCGACTGAAAACATGCCAATTATCCGAGCGTTGAGCGGCAAATGCACCACGGTTGACGATGTAGACATTCGCCAGAACAATGAAACCATTCCAATTGAGGTGTGGGGAACTCCCATCTTTGACGAACAGGGCAACGTGGTTTATGCGATCGCTGCTTTTCAAGACATCACCGAGCGCAAACAAGCAGAGAGACTGCTAGCCGATTACAACCGAACATTGGAGCAACAAGTCACCGAGCGGACTTTGCTCCTTTCTCAGGAGATTGAAGAGCGTCAACGAGTGGAAAACGCTCTGCAGCAGAGTGAAGAGCAACGCAGGCTGACGATGGATTTCACCCACATCGGCAGTTGGAACTGGAATATCGTGGCGGATACAGTAGACTGGAACGATAACCATTTCCGCTTGCTGGGGTTAGTCCCAGGTGAAGTTGAGAGTAGCTACCAAGCATGGCGCGATCGAGTTCACCCAGAAGATCTTCCTCGCATCGAGCAAGCTATTACAGCAGCTCTAGCAACTCATACCGATTTTGAAGCCGAATATCGAGCGATCTATCCAAATGGTACTATTCACTGGTTGTTTGGTCGAGGTCGAGGCATTTATAACGCAGCCGGACAGCCGATGCGAATGTTAGGGGTGATTCTTGATATTAGCGATCGTAAACTCGCTGAAGCAGCCTCAATTCTGGAAGAACGCAACCGGATGGCACGAGAAATTCACGATACGCTCGCCCAATCCTTTACAGGTATTTTGCTTCAAAATGGAGCTGCAATGCAAATATTAGCAGACGATTTGGAGGCAACCCAGGCACACCTGGAAACCATCGATGAATTGGCACGCAGCGGACTGGCTGAGGCGCGGCGATCTGTGAAGGCACTTCGTCCCCAGCTATTGGAAGAAGGCAATTTAGATAGTGCCCTGCACCGCCTCATAACTCAAATGAGAGCCACCGCCGATACCGTTCTGGTTTATGAAATTAAAGGTATAGCCTATCCATTGCCAGCCGAGGTTGAAAATAACTTACTCCGAATCGGACAAGAAGCATTAACCAATGCCATCAAACATGCCAATGCTGGCGAAATTCGAGTTGAATTAGCATACGAACATTCACAATGTAGCTTACAAATTAAAGATGATGGCATAGGCTTTGGCGTTGGGAGTATCCCCGCTGTGGGCGGCTTTGGATTACTAGGAATCAGCGAACGGGCAGACCGCATTGGCGCACAACTGACGATTCACAGCCAACCTGGGCAAGGGACAGAAATTACGATCGTTGTAAATAGAGCGGGAACATCATGATGAGCCAATCCACGACAATTCGGGTGTTGATTGCTGACGATGTTGCCATTGTCAGGCAGGGATTGGCGACGATCGTCGATCGAGATCCAGAAATGACCGCGATCGCTCAAGCAGAAGATGGGCGACAGGCGATCGCGCTATTTCGGGAATATCAACCCGATGTGACGCTGATGGATTTACGAATGCCCCAGATGAGTGGCGTTGAAGCGATCGTGGCGATTTGTGCTGAATTTAAACAGGCTCGGATTATGGTGCTCACCACCTATGATGGCGATGAGGATATCTATCGCGGATTGCAAGCGGGTGCTCAAGGTTATCTACTCAAAGACGCTAAACCCCACGAGCTGCTGAATGCGATTCGCATGATTCATAGCGGACAGAAGTACGTACCGCCAGAAGTAGGCGCGAAACTGGTACAGCGAATGAATAATCCAGAACTAAGCGAACGAGAGCTAGATGTCCTGCGGTTGATGGCGCAGGGGATGAATAATTTAGACATCGCGGCTGCTTTGAATATCGGTGAAAGCACTGTCAAATCTCACGTTAATCGAATTTTAAGTAAGTTGGGTGTGAACGATCGGACTCAAGCCGTGATTGTTGCTATTAAACGCGGAATTGTCTATCTGTAGAACCTAGTTCGATCGATGTTTCTAGGGTAGAGCAGCCAGTAGATCGTTGGCGTAGCCTACCGGAGGTAATCGTCTGTAATAATAATTTATCCCTTCCGGCTAATCATTGGCGTTGGCAAAGCCTACCGTAGGTACAGCCTCTCGTCAGAGAATCGCCATTCGCAAATTGAGAATGAGCGAAAAACGTTGCGGGGAAAAAGCCTACGCTGTCTTAAACTGGCTAGGTTACAATAGAGAGAGAACGATCGGCGAGTACCACAAACTTTATGGCAACTATCACTGTTGAGTTAAAACTCGATGCCCAACAGCAACAACTACTCCAGCAAGCCGCAGCTAATTGGGGATTTACACTGCAAGAATATTTGCAGGAGTTGGCTCTTAATTCGATTGATGAAGGGATACCAACGCGGGAAAAGATCGAGTTAGATGCTAATGATGCCCAATTTTTAAATAGTTATCTTAACGATCCTCCGGTAGCTAATCCCACTCTGCAAGGAGCGATCGTCGAGCATCAACAAAAATACGGTCGATGGTAGATAAGTGGATATTTTGTGCTTTAGATAAATCGCTCGACCGACAGAGTTTTGATTGTGGAGTTGTCGAACTAAATGATTATCTCCAGCGATATGCCAGTCAAAACCACCGCAAGGGAATTGCTACAACATTTGTCGCTTTGGCTAATGCTGACGATCGCCAAATAGCAGGCTATTATTCAGTCAGCATGGCAGAAATCACGATCGATATTTTACCCACAGAATTTCAGAAAGGTTTGCCCCGCTACCCGATTCCGGCGATGCGGATCGGTCGATTAGCGGTAGATATTACCAGACGAGGAGAAGGTTTAGGAAAGGCATTGTTGATGGAATGTTTTCGACGAGCGATTGTGTTGTCTCGCGAGATTGGCATATTTGCAATTGTGGTTGATGCAACTAATGAATCAGCGAGAGATTTTTATTTGAAATATGGTTTTATTGCCTTACCTTCCCAGCCAATGTCTTTATTTATTCCCTTGGCAACCATCAAATCGTAAATTTGTTGTATCGTTGGCATAGCGATTCGGCAAAGCCGACGCTACGCGATAGGATCTGACCCAACACCTCATCAAATGGTGGGCAGAATTAGTAGTGAATTGATTCAGGATATTGTATCGATTTCGTTGCGATAGATATTCACTTCCGAATTTATTAATCATCGTAACTTTGTGTGCCATTAATAGATTTTATTTTATTAACAACTCTCTTTTTTATCCATGTCTGGCTCAGAGTTTCTCTGAAAATTCTTTGGCTTTGATAAGAACTACTATTTGGTATTGATATAAAGATTTTATCTTGTTTAAGACAATAATCAACAAACCATTCAATGATTCTATTCCAATCCTCACTTCTTAATTTTCCTGATTTCAACATATCTCTAGTCTTTGAAATGTATTCCTGGCTAGCAACAGGAGTCGTTAGTGACATTTCACTCATATACATACCTTCCACATCATCTGTTACAAATTCGTAATGAATACGTCCGCAATGAGTCACTTTTACTCTTTGAGCTTCATAAACATCTATATCTGTTGGATCGTAAGGTTCAATGAGGCGATAGTTTAGCAAAATTTTAAGGTGTTCTTTGACGATAGTTATGCTTACAGTTGCAGGTTCAAAATAGTTCAAAATATCTTCAACAGAACGATAGATATTTTCTGGCTCCGAAGTATTAGAGTAAACATCTATAAGTAGACGGAGAATTGATAATTTAAGGAGTGGACTTGTAACTGAATTAGAACCAACTTCAAAAATATTCAGAATAAAGTTACTATCTTGCTGATAAAAATGATTGTAATCCCCAAAAAGAAGAGCTTTTTTAATATTTCGTCTCTGCGGCCTGAATCGTTGACCAATTGCATAAGCCTTAATTAATTCAGAAATATCCATGATTGGTGAAGTAATAAGTCTTTGAGCTATTTGAAGACTTCTGCGAATATCAAAATTAGCAAGCCATCCAATGGTACGCCCTACATAATCTTCATTAATGAAAATATCTTCTACTGATAAAGCAAATGCTTTAACATCAGAAAATGACAATCGAATACCCTTCTTCGTGAAGTAATCCCTATTTATGTCAGAATCTTCCTGAGATTTTGATTTAATAAATTCAACACGCTTTGTAAGAACTTCTTTAGTAGAAGGCACTGGTAAATAAAAATCTCGATGATCGTAAGATTGTAGTGGTCCTGACTTTGAAAGCTGCCAAACCGTGCGATCTGTTATGGGGCAGATAATAAAAGAAAAGCATTCTCTATAAATTGATTGTGCAAATTGAAAAACAGATTCTTGAAAAGATTGTGGAAAATGATCTGTATTGTCAAATACTATACAGGGCATTAATTTTCTTGAAGAAATAGCATTTTTAATTAAGTATCTAACATACTCTTGTGGTTTGTTTTCAATTATTTTCCCTATGATTTCGCCAAATTTCTCTTTGAACTCGTTTTTGTCTCTTTGGTACAGTGGCTTATATTTTCCTTCACTTAATCGCCTATATTCTTGAAAGAAAATACCTTGAAGATCTTCGTAGGTAGGATAATTGTCTTTAAATAAATTTGTTTCTAATTCTATTTTAAGTTTGCTGATGAGCCAGTCAGAGATTGTGTTTTGATTCCCATCTGAATCTGCAAGATCTAGGCGCAGAACTAAGCAACCTTCACGAAGTTTACTATCTAGCACCAAGCGAAAGAAACGATCGATAAATGTAGATTTTCCTGCTCCTTTATTTCCTATGATTAAAACAAACTCACCTTTTTGTAGATCTATAGATTCTCGCATCTGATTTGCTAATTCAGTCCCTTGCTCTGAATTGACGACATCAACTTTGTTCAACAAATTTCTGGAAATTTTTTCAAGGCTTTCGTCTGCGGCACGGCTTTCTTTTGATTCGACAAAACACTGTGCAAGCATATCGGGGTCTTCCCCTGAGATTGTACTAAAAAAGCTACGGTAAACACTTTCTAAATCTCTTAACAAAGATGTTTTGTGAAGTAACCTTCTCTCAGAAAGTTCAATAACTGATTCTAAAATTTCACCTTGACTAACTTGTAGACCTTCTGCTTCATGTATATGCACCTGGTACAAATTATCTAGGATTCCTTATCTAGAAAATAAATCATAAAATATTGCAAACTTTTGTTCAATAGCTTCAAGGCTAGGAAATACTATTGCTTTTCCTTCTTTGGGGGGTATTCCATCTGTGCGGACTGCCCAAAATCCAATCCACTCAATACCAGTTGTCAATGCAGAGAATAATACAGCCGTATCTGTACAGTAACGTTGTGCCTGTTCCATACCTTGCATAGCCGACTGAATTGCTGAACCACTTACTTTATATGAAGCCATCCGTGGTTGGTGGGTATCAATTAAAAGTTTAGAAACACGCTTTGCTTCTACTACAAATCTATTACGTCCTTCAGCAGATATTAAGTAGTCAACATAGCCAGAATCTACATGTGGCTCAGTTCTTATTCCTTCTCGATCCCAGCCTAGAACTTCTATAAGTATGCGGTCAATAATCTGGAATCGCACATCTTGTTCTGTTTCAAGTGGGATATTGTTTTGCTTTAGCTCTTTGCATATCTTGTCAAATTTTTCTTTTGCTGAGTCAATATTCATTAAAATAACTTAAAAGACAAGGTAATTAGAACTCGTGAAGATCTCAACGTAAGTTGAGATCTTCACTCTTCGCAAACAATGAGAATTATGACTTCTGCATATACTAAGGGTTCCCCGTTAAAGTGAACATATTATCCTTCTGGATAAAATTTATTTATCCGCCCATATCGCTGCAACGAGCCAGTCAAGGCAAACTGAGCAGCCAGAGGATCTAGGACGATCTTCTCCTTAATCCCCACCATCACAGCAGCTAAAAGTTTCACATCGGGATGTCCGAGATAATCTGCTTCCGGTAGTTCAGCTTTCAACTGCTTCACCCGTTCCCGCAGCACGATCGAGCCTACTAACTGAGTATTCATTGACACGCTATCTCAGGAATCTGCTTACGATGATTGTAGCTAAAATCTGACTGTGATTTGCCACACTGATACGAGACTTCTAGAGCGGCTAAATCCATCGGTAAATCTGACACACGCTTACCCTAACGGACGAGCGAGCAAATCTGGAGCGAGGATGACTTCATCATCTGACTCCGCTGGAATATCTTCAGGCTCCAAGGGTGGGAAACTAGATCTCGTTGGTAAAACAGTGGATATACTCCCTAACATCGACACCGTTTCTACTAATAAAGCTAAAGTGTCCGCATCTTCAGGATGATTTTCGACTACCCGCACAGCTCTCATCACCACGCTCAAACCTTGCTGGAGCCGTTCGACATCA
>NZ_JANMZA010000399.1:0-13275 GCF_031382685.1 Chamaesiphon sp. OTE_8_metabat_110
CAATTTCCGGCACCAGCCAATCCTAATGAAGATGATAAACCGAGTATTTCCAGCTTACTAGGTCGGTGGGGGCAATCCTCCCATCGTCCGGATCCGCGTGAAGATCGCCATGTTCCCACCAAACCGAACGCTAATATTAAAGACCGTGCGACGCATTCACCTACTACTCCATATCTCACCACTGCTAGCGATCGCTCTTTGGAGCATTACTTATATTTGGGCGATCTAGCTACACCGACATCTACCGAAAAGCTGAATGTTTCTGCCATTCAACTGTTCGATCTAGCTGCTGTCTTAGATGAGTATGCTGCCGAGCATGTGACGACACCCGCACAACCCAATGTGTTTAGTCGGGCGGCAGACGATCGCCACCCAGAAATCAGTAGTATGGACTCAGCGCGATCGCGGCTGCCAAATTTGCCGAGAATCCCGCCCCAAATGACGGAAGTAGGTCAAGCTTATTATCGCGCTCCGCGATCGCGTTCGGCTTCATTCATGTCCGGAATCCCTTGGGCGATCGCCGCCGCAATTGCTGTCGGGGCACCACTATTATTACTAGATCCCAACCCAAATTTTCTCAAGGATGCTACTAGTAATTTCAAAACGCCCACTCCAACAGGCACCAAAAAAACTACCATTGCGACGACCGCACCAGTAGCCACATCGACACCACCAGTGAACGGTACTATCCCGACACCTTGGCAACAGCAGCCAATCGAGCCGCCAGTAACCGCGACACCGCCAGGTGCCACTACCGCAACGCCGGGGAAATTGGGAACTGCCCCACTATCAGAATCACTACTGGGATCGGCACTCGTGCCAACTACCCCCGGTACTGCCAGCGCTAACCCCACAATCGCACCCAATCCCCTCGCGACCGATAGCATTCTGGCTGTCAACCCGCCTGGTACCACCACTACTCCCACACCCACCAGCAGCACCAAGCCTACTTCAGTCAAGAAAACACCTGCCCCTACTCAAACTGCTAAAATCGGTCAACTCCCGATCGAGCCGAGCGCTCCAAGTAAAGTTTCCCTCTCGACGCAACCGATGCTTACCCCCCCAGCGGGACAGCCGATCGTCTCAAGTCCACCAAGTACGCCAATCCCATTCGATCGATCGGGACTAGATGAGTCCGGGCGGATCGATCCGGCAACTCGTGTAAACCCCAAGAAAACCGCTCGAACAGCCAAACCCAAACCCACAATCAAACCCCAGCCTACAACCATGCCAATTGACGCTGGTGTGACTACCCCACCTAGCTTTGAGCCGATCGTGCCCGTCCCCACCAATCCCAATCTCATCGACCCCAATCAAAATAGCGCCGCGCCCGATCCGCAAGTTCCGCCGATCGTCCCCAACCAACCGCTACAACCCAGTGCGGCAAATTTTGGTACCGATCCAGTAAATATTCCCTCCCTGCAAGAAAGCAAACGCTTTTTTCAAGGTAAATGGCGAGCTAGTACTACTCAGACTAACTCACTGCAATACGTGATCCAAGTCAGCGGTAAAAGCGGTACCGTTCAGAGTGTGACGCCTCAAGGCACACCAGCGACTATTTACCTTCAGCAAACCAAATTTATCAAACCCGGACAAAAGTTACTCTCTCCAGCCGCAGCCGGGAATAGCGACCAAAAAATTCGGGTACTCCTGCAACCAGATGGGAATGTGGAGACTTTCATCGAGCCAGAAGGTAACTAGCGACGTTCGATAATTAATAATTAATAGTTAATAATTATTAATTACCTCTTTTCTGTCCTTTGTAGCGTCTGCCGATCCACCAAGGACAGAGAATTGAATGAGTTAGATAATCTCGGTCGATTTCCCAGCGTTGCGGGTCTCCCGCAGCGCCATCAAGGGCGAGGATTCTTGGCTCTACGATTCGATTTACTCCGGGAGGTTTTTACCCAATTTTCTGATAAAATCGGTACCAATCGTTTAATATTGAGAGGAGTTTGTGTTAAATCGTCATCGCTGGGTCATCAATCTAGTGGCCGCACTTTCGGTGCTAGCTCTCACTGGATTTTCGCTGTTTCCGCTGTTTAATTTGGTATTCGATGGTGGTGCCGCAGTCGCCACAGAATCAAAGAGCCTATCAACCGCACAAGCGAACCAAATTCAAGCACAGGCACAAGGTTATACTCAAGTATTACAAAAAGAGCCAGACAATCAAGTTGCCCTCAAAGGCTTGCTCGATGCTAAATTGCAATTGGGCGATATCCCCGGTAGCCTAGTACCACTCGAAAAAATTGCCGCACTCAATCCGCAGATTCCAGACTATACGGTACTTTTAGCTCAAACCAAACAGTATTTGGGCGATCGGGAGGGTGCGACAACTAGTTATCGGACTGTCTTGGCTATTGAACCGCAAAATATTAACGCGCTGCAAGGACTAGTCGGCTTACTCATCGATGCCAAACGCCCCGAAGCCGCGCTCGGTGCCGTTCGATCCGCGTTGAAAACAGTGACACCAACTACCGATGCCACACCGCTCAACTTATTACTGGCGCAAATTTATCTCACCCAACAGCGGAATGCTGATGCACTAGCGATTTATGATACAGCGATCGAGGCTAATAAAGCAGATTTTCGCCCCGTCCTAGCCAAAGCTCTAGTCTTCAAACAGATGGGCAATCTGACTGAAGCACAGTCGCTCATGAATGCAGCGGTAAATCTGGCTCCCTCAGAATACAAGGATCGAATCAATCAAATCGCTCAATCCACCCAACCGCCGCAAATAACTCCCCCCAATCTGGGTGCGCCAGCGCCAGTAACACCAAGCACGCCAGCACCTGCCACCCCCAAAGCTGCACCACCCGCTGCTCCTAGCACCACTCCAGCCAAACCTTAATTAAGCCGATTCGCGCCGTCATCCCCGCCAAAACCGCCCAATCTAGATCGGTTGGGCGATTTTGGCTGGCAACTCTAAATCGGTTGCCACTGACTGAGTACGAAGATCGATCGAGACTAACTTACCAATATGTGACTATGATGTGCTAAAAAGACACTAACAGCCACCTCGCACAGATCCTGATGAAATTACTAATTAGCAACGATGATGGGATCTTCGCGCTCGGTATTAAGACATTGGCGGATACACTCGCACTTGCCGGACATGAAGTAATTGTAGTCTGTCCCGATCGCGAGCGATCGGCAACTGGTCACGGTCTGACCCTACACGATCCGATTCGGGCAGAAGTAGTGACGGGGATTTTTCATCATACCGTCAAGGCGTGGTCTTGTTCGGGGACGCCAGCGGATTGTGTCAAACTAGCACTTGGAGCATTGCTCGACAGTTTCCCCGATTTTGTCCTCTCAGGCATCAATCATGGTGCCAACCTCGGTACGGACGTTTTGTACTCTGGCACGGTGTCTGCGGCGATGGAAGGCACGATCGAGGGGATTCCTAGTATTGCCTTTAGTCTCACTAGTTTTAGTTGCAAGGAGTTTCAACCCGCAGCGGATTTTGCCAAAGATTTAATCGCTCATCTAGCACAGCAGCCATTAGCAGAAGCAACGCTATTAAATGTCAATATTCCGCCCGTTTCAGCAGCTCAAATAGCTGGCGTTAAGATTACCCGACAAGGGATCAGACGCTATTTTGATACGTTCCAAAAGCGGGTAGATCCGCGCGGCAAGACTTATTATTGGTTGTCTGGTGAAGTAGTGCAAGATTTGGATCAGCCGGAACATCTCCATCTCCCGCCAGACATTGAAACCGATGTGCAAGCGATTAAACGTAACTTTATTACGATCGTGCCGCTCCAGTTTAATATGACATCGACTACTGGTGTCTTTGGTCTTAAAGATAGCGGCGTTGAGGGCTTGAAAATCGAATTCTCTGGCGCAGATGTCTCTGATAAAAAATAGATTTGGTCTAGAACATTCCCAGAAAATGCTCGGCGGTGACGATCTGGCAATTGAAAACATCTGCTAGAACTAATATATCTCGGTCTCCCGTGACTAAATAGTCGGCTGCTCCGACAGTCGCTAGATACAGAAACGGCTCATCATCGGAATCGCGGCACGGTGGAATTTGCGGCAGCTCAATCGGCATTTGTACCGTCTCACAAAAGGGGAGATAATCTGCCAGTAAATCCTCTCGTTCGGTTGGAGTCAGCTTAAATTTAGGGTAAGCCAGCACCCGGATTAGCTCGGTCACAGTAGGCTTAGATACTAGGGGTTGAAACCGATTTTCTTGCCACAACTGGCGCAATATAGCTACCCTCCCGCCACTAAAAATAAGGGCAGACACCAGAATATTGGTATCGATGACTGCTCGTATTAGTTGCGTCACTGTACTTGGCTGCGAGGTTCCCGCGCCCAAGCTACAGCATCAATTACATCTTGTTCGCTTAGATCTAAAGCGGCTAGTTTAGCTCGGACGGCATCACTCTGCTGAATCTTGACTGGGGTAAGCACGATCTGCCCGTTTTCCACCTTAATATCGAAGTATTCGGTCGGCGCAATCTTGTTGGTGACACTTTTAGGCAGGGTAAGTTGATTTTTAGCGGTTAGCTTGACAAGCACCTTTAATTTCCTCTGATACTAAAGTAAGATGTCCTTACTTTAGTATAGTCTCTCATTCGTAAAGTAGTATCGGCGATCGAGAATTCCGGTAGCTAATATCTTCGGTAAAATAGACGCTCGATCGAACGTCATCATAGCAGCATGAGGACAGACCAGTGCCAGATCGAGGGGCGGAAACATGAGCAACCCCCTCGCTCGTAGCAAGTAGATTTAGATACTAACCAGCCGTGGTCGTGAGAAACTTAGCCGCTGCCGCTTTGAGCGTAGCCGCCTTGTCGGTTTGCTCCCAAGGTAGATCGAGATCGGCGCGTCCAAAATGGCCGTAGGCGGCGACATCTTGATAAAAACGACCGTTGCGTTCGGCGGGTAAATTTCGCAGGTTAAAGGTAGCGAGAATCCCTTCTGGACGCAGTTCAAAGTGTTCTTCGATCAGTTCAAAGAGTTGGTCGTCGCTAATGATGCCAGTGCCGAAGGTTTCGACTAAAATACTCACGGGAGCAGCAACCCCGATCGCATAGCTCAGTTGTACTTCACATTTAGTAGCCAAGCCAGCAGCTACGATATTTTTAGCAACGTGGCGGCAGGCATAAGCCGCAGATCGATCGACTTTGGTGGGATCTTTGCCGGAGAAAGCACCGCCACCATGACGGGAGTAGCCGCCGTAGGTATCGACAATGATTTTGCGTCCGGTTAAACCAGCGTCCCCTTGAGGGCCACCGATGACAAATTTACCCGTTGGGTTCACTAGAAAGTGAGTCTTGTCATCGGGTTTGATCTCTAAATCCGCGAACACGGGGAGGACTACATACTTCCAGAGATCGGCTTTGATTTTGGCTTGAACGCCTAAGTCGTCGGTGATGTCGCCAATTGCCGCATCATGTTGAGTAGAAATCAAGATGGTATCGATCCCGAACGGGACACCATTTTTGTATTCGACGGTGATTTGCGTTTTGCCATCGGGACGGAGGTAGGGGAGATCGCCAGTTTTCCTGACGGCTGCCAAGCGACGGGCTACTCTGTGTGACAGACTAATCGGTAGGGGCATTAATTCGGGTGTTTCGTTACAAGCAAACCCGAACATAATTCCTTGATCGCCAGCACCAGTTTGGTCAAAAATTTCGTTGCTATCGCCGCGATTTTCTTTAGCGGTATTTACCCCTTGGGCGATATCTGGCGATTGCTGATCTAGCGCAATCAGCACTGAGGCACTAGTTGCCGAAAAGCCATTATCGGCATCTGTGTAGCCAATTTCGGCAATTTTGTTGCGGGCTAGGTCGATATAATTAACTGTTGCTTTGGTGGTAATTTCACCAGTGATCAATACTAGCCCCGTGTTGACTACCACCTCAGCGGCAACCCGGCTATAGGGATCTTGAGCGAGTAATGCGTCCAAAATTGTATCAGAGATCTGATCGCAGATTTTGTCAGGATGACCTTCCGTTACGGATTCCGAAGTAAAAAGATATCTACGAGACAAGGAACAGTCCTCCTTCTGGTACTGGCTAATGTTAGCCTATATATTTACACAATACTCACAAATTAAGCCAGAATTTCACCATTCTGCAATTTGATGTGCTAGCAAAAGAGACTAGCTATTATTAAATCTATCCTAAAATTGTACGCAGGAGAATTGAAAGTTGTTGACACTTGGGGTAAATATCGACCATGTTGCCACGATTCGGCAGGCACGACGCACGGTGGAACCCGATCCGATCGCGGCTGCGGTATTGGCTGAATTAGCTGGCGCGGAAGGGATTACGGCACATTTACGTGAAGATCGGCGGCACATGCAGGATCGGGATATTCGGCTGTTGCGCCAAACCGTGCGGACGCGATTGAATCTGGAGATGGCAGCGACACCAGAGATGGTACAAATCGCGTTGGAGGTAAAACCCGATTACGTGACACTGGTACCGGAGAAACGGGAAGAAGTGACGACGGAAGGAGGTTTGGATATTGCCGGACAACTCGATCGCATGAAATCGGTGGTCGATAAGTTACAATCAGCGGGGATTCCGGTGAGTCTATTTATCGACCCAGAACCCGCCCAAATTGACGCCTCAGCCCAGATAAAAGCCAAATTTATCGAACTGCATACGGGACGATATGCGGAGGCTAGAGAGCCAATTCAGGTGGAGCAGGAGCTGGCAAATTTAGCCCAAGGCTGCGAACTGGCGATCGCGGCTGGTTTGCGGGTGAATGCGGGACACGGACTGACTTATTGGAATGTCCGCCCGATCGCGCTGCTACCCGGTATGGAAGAATTAAATATCGGCCACAGTATCATCAGTCGATCGGTACTCGTCGGGATCGATCGCGCCATTCGCGAAATGAAAGCCGCTATGTTTGGAGTTATTTACTAGTGATGGGAGATGGGAGATGGGAGACTGGGAGATGGGAGACTGGGAGATGAAGAATTGTTCATTACCTTTCCCCTTTCCCCCTTTCCCCTTTCCCCCCTAAAACCTAAAACCTAAAACCTAATATGAAAACCTACTACTACCTAGTCGCCAGTCAAAGATTTCTGAGAGAGGAAGAAGATCTCGATGAAGTGTTTTCAGAGCGGATTCGCAATTATCAAGAACAAAAGAAAGAAATTGACTTTTGGATTATCGATCGACCAGCTTTTTTGGATGCTCCAGAATTAGCTAGTATCAAGGCTAAAATTCCCCAGCCAGCTACAGGAATTATCTCTACTAATAAACAGTTTATTACGTGGTTGAAACTGCGTTTAGAGTTTGTGATAACGGGTGAATTTTTAGCTCCATCGGCGACTATTCCCGATCCACTGGCAATCGCAGCGGTTTAAATTGTAGGATTCAGTTTTGGATATCCGATTTCTTGAAAAGATCGGGTAGTTTATTCACAAACGATCGGTATTAAGTAAGTCGGCATAATTATTTTAAACACTAGAATTACATACGATCTATGTGGTGGGCATTGCCCACCCTACTGGGACGACACGACTAAAACTGTGGGCATTCAGAACGCTGAAAAATACAACTAGCAATATTTTGAACGATCGCTTTACCCACAGTTTTAGTCGTGTCGTCCCACTACTATCCTGAAATTGTTTGGCTTTCTCCTGAAGGAGACGTTACCCGATTGAGTAAAGTATCGAAACGCCCGATCGAAATGTTGACACTTGGGTTGTGCTATTTATCATGGGTGTCATGACTAAGCGGATCGGCCGCCAATCTCGCTCAAACTAGCTTCTACCCGCGCAATTTCTAGGCGAGTTTTAATCACCGAATCGGGATTGAGGCTGATCGAATCGATACCTTGTTCTACTAGAAAGCGGGCAAATTCTGGATAGTCACTGGGGGCTTGTCCGCAGATGCCGATTTTCTTGCCGTTGGCTCTGAAGGTAGCAATTGCCATTTTGACCATCGCCATCACCGCTTGATTGCGCTCGTCAAAAATGTGGGATACTAGTTCTGAATCGCGATCGAGTCCCAATGTCAACTGAGTCAAATCGTTCGAGCCGATCGAGAAACCATCGAAGATTTGGGAAAATTCAGCCGCCAGGATGACGTTGCTGGGTACTTCGCACATCATATAGACTTCTAGCCCATTGCCCTGCACTAAGCCATTGGCAGCCATTTCTGCCAAGACGCGGCGACCTTCAGCGGGGGTTCGACAGAAGGGAATCATCGGAATGATATTCATCAAGCCCATTTCTTCACGCACCCGCTTCAATGCTTGGCATTCCAGCGCAAAAGCAGCTCGATAGGTGGGGTCATAGTAGCGCGAAGCGCCGCGCCAGCCAATCATCGGATTCTCTTCATGGGGTTCAAATTGACGACCGCCTAACAGGTTGGCGTACTCATTGCTCTTGAAATCGGACATCCGCACGATCGCGGGACGAGGATAAAAGGCTGCGGCAATTGTGGCGATGCCATGTGCTAGTTTATCGACAAAGAAATCTGGCTTGTGGGGATAGCCCAACGTCAGCTTGGCAATCTCGCGTTTGACAGTTGCATCTGCGAGCAGATCGAAATTTAGTAATGCCAAAGGATGCACCTTGATTTGGTTGGCAATAATAAACTCCAACCGTGCTAAACCGACACCATCGCAAGGAATCGCCGCCAGTCCCAGCGCGGCATCGGGGTTGCCGACATTCATCAGGATTTGGGTGTGGGTGGGCGGTAACTGGCTCAATTGGGTCTCGATGACTTCAAATGGCAACAAGCCATCATCTACTCGCCCGATGTCACCCTCGGCGCAGGAAACAGTGACCGCTTGCCCTGTGGAGATCGCCGTAGTCGCATCACTACAGCCAACGAGCGCCGGAATCCCCATTTCTCTGGCAATAATCGCCGCATGACAGGTACGTCCGCCTTGATTGGTGACGATCGCGCCCGCCTTTTTCATAATCGGCTCCCAGTCTGGATCGGTTTTATTTGTCACCAGGACTTCTCCCGGCTGGAATTGGGCGATTTGATGGACATCAAAAATTACCCGTGCCGATCCTTGCCCGATGCGTTCGCCGACTGCGCTCCCGATCGTCAGAGCAGGGATGGTAGATTGGTGAGGCGATGTGAACCGATAGCTGCGGAGGATATTGGCGGATTTCTGGGACTGGACTGTTTCGGGACGCGCCTGAACGATGTATAGCTGTCCGGTTTCACCATCTTTTGCCCACTCGATATCCATCGGCGTATATATGCCCCGCACGGCTGAATAATGATCCTCAATAATTACCGCCCACCGCGCCAATGTGAGAATTTCATCATCCGAGATCGCGAATTTAGCACGATCGGCTTCAGTAACGGGCACGTTTGTGGTCAGTTTCGATCCGCCCACATCGTAAACCATCTTCATCGCTTTACTCCCCAGCCGTTTTTGGAGAATCGGGCGAAAACCATCGGCGAGCGTGGGTTTAAACACCAAGAATTCATCAGGATTTACCGCGCCCTGGACGACATTTTCACCCAAGCCATAAGCCGCACAGATGGAAGCCGCGTTCCTAAATCCGGTTTCGGGATCGATCGAAAACATCACTCCTGAAGCAGCTAAATCCGATCGCACCATCTTTTGGACTCCCACCGAGAGATCCACATTTAGATGGTCGAATCCCCGCGTTGCCCGGTAGGAAATCGCTCGATCGGTAAAAATCGAGGCAAAGCATTTATGACAGGCTTCAAGCACCTGCTTGACCCCGTGGACGTTCAAATAAGTTTCCTGTTGTCCGGCGAAACTAGCATCGGGTAAATCTTCAGCGGTAGCACTCGATCGCACCGCTACGTCGGTATGATGCAGACATTCGACTAGATCGGTGTGAATTGGGGCGAGGAGATCGCCATCTGCACCAGAGCCATATCGATCGCAAAGTTGGGTATAAGCATTCGCGATCGCTAGTTCTAATTCTTGCGGGAACGGCGCATTCAACATCAACGATCGCGCCTGTTCGCCAATCTGGCGCAGATTTTGGAGATTATCGACATCCAAGTCGGCAAAAATCCGCTGAAGTTTAGGCTCTAAACCTGCTTGGGCAATAAAATAGCGATAAGCCGCCGCAGTGCTGGCAAATCCATTCGGCACATTCACTCCTTTGGACGCAAGTTGCCCGATCATTTCTCCCAGTGAGGCATTTTTACCACCCACCAGCGGGAGATCGTCGATACCAACTTCATCAAACCACAGAATAAACGCTCGATCGCGAGCTATTTCGGTCATCAATGTGGGAGCGGTACCGAGCATAATTCAGTCCTCTAGTGGCGATGATATTTTAGTCTAGACTGAGAATTTGAGGAAATTGTGAGGAAGGTCCGCGATCGATTCGGACTTCGAGCGATCGCGGACGATATGTGAGAATAAAATCTCTCACTCGCTGGTAGTTTTTTTTGGTTGTGAGTCCGATACAACCCGATGTACCATCTTCTTTTTTATCTTTATTAAAACTTGGATCCCAGTGAATACCCAGAGCAGTGCGTCTCATCCGGCGATCGAAACCAGGCTTGGGAAAAATCGGTACCATCGTACCGCCGACTTCAGCAATAGTGCCAGCAACTACTCGCGCTGATATCGAATAAGAACCATCTGGTAATGGTGCTTCTGTCTGGCTTTGATAACGATTTCTAGCTTGCGTAAATCCTCTGCCACTAACAGCATCGAGTTGAAAGGTAGAGCTTGATGTTTTGTTTCGATAGGCTGTCAATTGATAAATAGGGTTCTGAAATTTACTATAGGGATGGCTGGGAGCTTTGCTTAAAACTAGACACGGAAAGGATTTGCAAATAGCATTTTTGGGAGAACGAGCGGCAATATTACCGACATCTTCCGAGTGAGTAGGCTGAAGATCGTCGGCGATTGGATCTTGAGGTGCTGCATCCGATTTCAATTGCAGGTTGGCAAGCTCGGTAGCTGGTTTTCGAGCCAAATCTGCGATCGAGTTCAATGAGTTGACATCAGGTACTGGCGCAGGAGAGCTAACTGTGACAGTTTTGACATCTGGACTACCGATCGGCGCTGTGGATGGGATAACGATCGGTAATCGATCGAGGTTTTGTCCGGGTGCTGTCTGCTCGGCGACAGCCATCGGTGCTAGATCGATCTTTGCAGTAGGAGATTTGGAGCTACAACTGACGGCAGATATAGCGATGAAACTCCACCCAATTCCAGCAGCAATTAAAACCTTAGACATATATTGAGATTGTGAAGAGGCGATGTTTATAACTACTCACCATCGCTAGCATCATATTCAGATACACTATTTCTACGTGTTTTCCGCAAATATCCGGAACTTTCAGAAAAACTAGCCGTAGCCCAGTGGCTACATAGTAGATGAATGGTTACTTTCAGTATGCCCACACTGAAGCTAAATATTTTTGTTGTCGCAGGAAGCTAGATGTAGGCTAGTAGAGTATTTGAGACAAATAAAACCATCATTTTGAAAGCGATCGAACAACTGCTCTAGGTCTAGTATCAGTCGATCTAGCAAGGTTCCTTCCTTTGGGGTGTAAGAATTACTCCGCACCCGCCCGATTAATCCGGCTAAATCCAATTCTTGATAATTGGCAAAAGTAGCTAATCGGACATTGGTAAAATGTGGACTAACTAACAGTGGTTGTGCCGAGTCAGAGCGTTTGTGAATCGCTGGATCGACAGATCCAGAGACGGTTAAGTTACTATATTCAGTTGTAAAAGCATCTTCTTTATCCCGATTATTCCAAACCAATGCTAACCGTCCCGTCGATTTGAGAATGCGCTGAAACTCTAGTAAAGTCGGTGTCGGATCGAACCAGTGGAAAGCTTGAAAACAGGTGACTAAATCGACTGAATCATCCTCAATCCCCGTCGCCTCGGCTTTGCCATCGCGAAATTCTACCAAGGGATGCGGTTTTGCCGCCGCGCTCATCGCGGCATTCGGCTCGATGGCGAGTACTCGGACACCGCGCTCGGCTAACAACCGCGCAGAAATGCCCGTACCTGCACCAATATCAGCGGCGACAATCGTTGCCGCATCTAACCCATCCAAAATGGTGTCAATGACTGCGGCGGGGTAGCTCGGTCGATATTTGACATAATCGGCTGCTCGATCTGAAAACCGATTGAGTGGATTGAGTGTATGCAGTGCGCTGGGATTGGTATTAGTTTCGCTCATGGTATCGATCTACAAGTAACGAATTTCGATCTTATCTAAAAAATCGATCTCGTGGACTACTGAATTTCTATTTGAATGTCGTATTTATCCAATAGTCCTGCTATACCCGATCGAGAGAACTTAGCTTTTTTAATGCGGTTTAATTCGGGGTCGATTGAGTAATTAATCGCAGTCCGCAAGTCAGCTTTTTCCAGAACCGTGTCTTTAAACATCGCTCCCGTCAAATCGCAGTCATCAAATACGGCAGAGCTAAGATCGCATTCGGTAAAGTCTACTTCATAAAGTTGAGAGTTTTTAAATATTGTCTGCTTGAGTTTGACCCGCTTCTTCGTAGGCGATGTTGTATCGACAAACGAAGAGCGATCGAGTATGCAGGTATTGAAGCTCACTGCAAATCCAAATTCATTGCAGTCACCAAAATTCAGCCCTAACATTTTGCAACTTTTAAATTTAATATCTTTCAATGCTGTTTGAGTAAGATTTGCCAAGCTGAGGTTGCAGCCTGAGAATTCACATTCCAAAAATTTAAACTCGGAAAGATCGGCATATGAAAGATCGCAGTTGAGGAAGGTGCAATATTCATACTCACCTTTGCACAATGGGTTTTGAGTGAAATCTATTTTGTCAAAAGTTTCTTCTTCTATAAATACCTGTTCCATAATTTCTCCATGTTGTAAACGAAAACTTGTTCTTTACTAAAAATAATGGCTCTACCAAACCGATCTAATTTCGAGAAGCTATCGAGCGATCTCGCTAAACCATTCATCTACACCAAACCCCATGCTGCGGCTGAGTTTCAACGTCGATGCCAATTGGAGAGCGGCAGTTTTGCCTACGCTAGTCTCCAGCACTGATGAAAAAACTACATCGAGCTGGTGACGTGCGATGAAATCGCCTAACCGCCACGGAAATCCGGCGATTCCTGGCTTGATGACATAAATACCGCGCCACCCAGCAGCGTAGACGGCTTCGATCCGATCGCAGGTCGCGACAGATTCATCTAGGGCGATCGGGGTATGATATTTTTGGGCTAATTCGATCGTCCGATCGATCTCATCTACGCCCAGCGGTTGCTCGATAAATTCGATCCGCGCTTCCTGGCTACAAGTTTCTAACCACTGCTCGGCGAGGGGATAAGT
>NZ_JANMZA010000466.1:0-7890 GCF_031382685.1 Chamaesiphon sp. OTE_8_metabat_110
TATTCCAGTCCCAATACAGATTGTAGGCAAGCTGCCGTAGGGGTTCGAGGGAGGCTGGTAGGGAAGGAGAAACGTTGAATGTACGAATCGGCTGCATCAATAAACTTCCTCGGCAATTATTTCCTCAATCTCCTATTGTCACGCACCTTGGTCGGTCAGGACAATTTTCTCCACAATATCTTTACAAGTTACCAAGTGCCGATAAGGGACTCGTTGGCGTAGCCGCGCCGAGAGGTAATCGAGCGAAATGGTTTAGTTTTTGTTGAAATAGAGAGACTCTATTTCAATTACTAATAATTCTATCGAGCGATAGTAACTCTGTCTGTCTAAATGGGTACAAATAAGGGAACGCAGTTGTCATCCTAATTTTGCGGATTTTGAGACAATCGGTTCTAAGACTTTTGTCATAGATCTGACTCCAGCCAATATGCGGAAGCTGAGTGAATCTTGCCGCTCGTGAAACTAAACCGATTAAGATAATTAGTATGCTAAGACACACATCTCTGAACGCCTCACACTGTATGAAAACCAGCCAATATTTGTCTGTCATCATGTTTGTCAGTGGGATCTGGAGCTTGTTAGATATCCAGTCTTCAGCGCAAGGTTTCAGTCTGAAGTTACCATTAGCTCACTCTGCTCGCCCATCTGCTCCGGTCTTAGCTCAGAATTCGGCTCCGACTCAAACTGGTGTTGAGGTCAGCAAAGACTTGAGGTTGAAAGAAATTTCTGTCACTCGAAATAGTTCGGACAAATCGCTGCTGACTGTCACTGGGACAATCGATAATCGCAGCGAACAAACTCACTATGTCTATTACATTGTGGCGAAGTTTATTTCCAAAGATATCTCGATTAAGCAAGCAATTATTCCGATCGATATCGATATCGCACCTGGTAAATCTAAGCCATTTACCCATGAAATTTCGATCGATAACACTAGTTCGATTTCACCTGAGAATGTTAAACCGATGGTAGTTAAATATGAGTATCGGTGACATACTCCCTTTTCGGTGACAAATTAGATATCTAATGTGGATAGTGAATAGTGAATAGTGGATAGTGAATAGTGGATAGTGGATGGTGCGTTACCCTACGGGATAACACACCTACTGTGGATGGTTGTTTTCTTGCTAATAGCTAGACGCCGTTAGTAACCTAAAGCGGCTAAGACATCATTAGCATGAGTCTCTGTCTTCACACTTGCATCGACGTGGGCGATCTTCCCGGTTTCATCGATCGCATAAGTTACCCGTTTAGCATAACCACCACCATCAACGTCATAAGCTGCAATTAAATCGCCTTTGACATCAGCTAACAACGGAAACGGTAAATCGAATTTTTTAGTAAAAGCTTGGTGCGCGGATTCATCATCTTTACTCACACCTAAGACAACAATGCCTTTTTCTTGATAAACTGTGTAGTTATCGCGAAAGCTACAGGCTTGTTTCGTACATCCAGGCGTATCATCTTTAGGATAAAAGTACATCACGACTTTCTTCCCAGCCAAACCAGCTAGAGTGACAGTATTTCCGTTAGTGTCTTTGACGTTAAAGTCTGGAGCTTTTGTGCCTACAGCCAGAGCCATGAGATAATTTTCCTGTTGATTGAAGATCTATACCACCGCTTACTGTATCCGGAATTCGCGAATTTTTCAAGCTAGCAGTGCCGCTGCACTCGCTAGTTAGGCTTTAGGTATTAGGGTTTAGGCTTTAGGGTTTAGGCTTTGGGTATTAGGGTTTAGCAATTTATTTACTACCGATCGAATATTCCGAGATGAGAATTTTACGAGAAAGTGGCAGACATAACGAGACATAGTAAGCAATCTGGCGGTAAGTAGAGTTTGAAGAGGAGAAATTCTCTGGACATCGTACCAGAAAAATTTACTAATTTACACACAATGTTTATCTAAATAGTATCCAAATGAGTGGCAAGTTTATCGTATTTGAAGGAGTCGAAGGAGCTGGCAAAACTACCCAGATTCAACAGACAGCAACTTGGCTCCAAACCCACTGCGGCAAAGATCGATCGGTAATCGTGACTCGCGAACCGGGTGGGACGAGCTTGGGCGGTCAGATTCGGCAACTGTTACTAGACGATCCGGACAGTTTGGTGAGCGATCGCACCGAACTACTATTATATGGAGCCGATCGCGCTCAGCACGTTGAATCGCTCATCAGACCCCAGCTCCAGCTTGGCAATATTGTCTTGTGCGATCGCTTTACCGATTCGACAATTGCCTATCAAGGCTACGGGCGAGGATTCGATCGCGCTGATATCGATCTAGTCAATCAAATTGCCACAGGTGGATTGCAAAGCGACCTGACATTGTGGCTAGATCTCGATGTTAGCATCGGTTTAAAACGAGTGGCGTTGAGGGGCAAACCCGATCGGATGGAGCAAGCTACTTTAGAATTTCACCAGCGAATTAGATCTGGGTATCAAGAGTTAGCAAATAGCTATGCAAATCGCATCGTCAGAATTGATGCCGATCGTCCAACAGTGGAAATCCAGACTGAGATTCAGTCGATATTAATGCAGATGAAAGGAATTGTTACTAGGTGATTAGGCGCTTAGTACTAAACACGCAATATTTTTGTAACTAAACTCAAATGATGCGATAATTCTAGCTAAAATCAAAGCTTGGCAATTTACTTAATCAGTACAAAATTGTCTACTCAATCGATCGGAAATGCCGCTTGGAATTTCCACCGATTCTAGCTCGGATCGCTCTATTATCTAGGCAAAACTATGACTAATTCACCTACTCCTACTCCCAATCCCAACCGTCGCCGCCGTTTGACCGCCGATGAATTAATTGCGATCGGCGTAGCTTTAGCCGGGATCGGGACTGTCTTCTTTTGGGGTTTGGGTCAAAAATACCAGCCGATGTTCCAAGCTGGCATCGATA
The DNA here is from genome assembly GCF_031382685.1 of Chamaesiphon sp. OTE_8_metabat_110. Classification (NCBI taxonomy): domain Bacteria; kingdom Bacillati; phylum Cyanobacteriota; class Cyanophyceae; order Gomontiellales; family Chamaesiphonaceae; genus Chamaesiphon; species Chamaesiphon sp. OTE_8_metabat_110. Next base: position 2,906 of record NZ_JANMZA010000466.1, read on the forward strand.
GTTTGCGGACTGATAATCCCAGTCGCAATGGCTTATTAAATAATAATCCCCGCAGCGGGCAAGATCGACAGACGATCGAGAGTGTCGATCGAGATAGACAAGCAACAGTACCAAATCCTCCTGCCACAGCAGTCGTCCCGCCGATCGTCAAAACAGCAGAAGTGCCAGCCGAAACGCCTCCCGCTAAAGCAGTCGTCCCAGCGCTAGTACCTGTAGCACCAGTCACCAAAACCCCAGCATTTACCGACGTGCCCAAGCAATTTTGGGGCGCAACTTATATTACCGAGTTAAAAAAACGCGGTATTCTCGAAGATTTTGGCACGGGTAAATTCGACCCAAACAAAGAGCTAACCAGAGGCGACTATGCCAAAATGCTCGATCGGGCATTTGCTGACAAACCAGCTACCACAGCCACATCCAAATTCCAGGATATTCCGACTGACTACCCTCGCAAAGAAGCGATCGATAAATCGGTACAACGCGGCTTTATGACTGGTTATTCCCCGACTAAATTCTCCCCCAATCAACCGATTCCGCGCTACCAATTGCAGATCTCCTTGGCAAAAGGATTGCAGCTCGCACCACCCGCTGCCGCCAACGAAGTACTAACTAAATACCCAGATGTCCAGCAAATGCCAACCTACGCTCGCGACAAAATGGCAGCAGCAATTGCATCGGGATTAGTTATTAAAGACACTACCCCCAATCTCCTCAAGCCAGCTCAAAACGCCACCCGCGCTGATGCCGCTGCCTTGATCTATGAAGTACTAGTCAAAGAAGGCAAAATCAAACCGCAGTAGAGTGGGAGAGGGGAGTTGGGAGATGGTAGGTAAGATCGACATACTTGCTCTTACCCATTACTCATTACCTGTTCCCTTTTACCTCTTACTTCTACCCCTCTTCCAACTCCCAACTCCCAACTCCCAACTCCCCTATGAAACTCGACTCTCCCCAACAGAGGCTACGCCAACAGTTGCCGCGCCATGTATGGATTTTGAGTATTGCCAACCTGCTGAGTGAGATCGGCGCTGAGACGATTCGTTCGGTGTTGCCCATCTTTGTGCTGTTGACATTGCAGGGTGGCGCTTTAACCGTCGGGGAAATTGAAGGTGTTGCTGCTGCGACAGTGGCAATTATGCGGGTGTTTTCCGGGGGAATAAGTGATTATTTGGGGATGCAAAAGGGATTAGCCGTAATTGGCTACGGCATTTCGACGTTTGCGCGATCGATCTTGCCGATCGCGATCGATCCATTATGGATAATTGGCACCCAATTCGGCGATCGGTTCGGACAGGGAATTAGTGTCGCTCCCCGCAAAGCCCTAATGGCTGATATTACCTCTGAGGAAATGCGCGCACCAGCGTACCGATTGCGACAGTTATTGCTGACGAGCGGCGTTTGTCTCGGTTCGATTATTGCTGGCGCGATTTTACTTGTGTCCCAAAATAACTACCAGATGGTGTTTTCGAGTGCGATCGTTCCCAGTTGGATGGGCTTAGCACTATTTATGTTAGTGGTTAAACCCGTCCAAAAACAACAGAAATTATTGATGATGCCAGCCGAAATGACTGGTTTGCTCGCTGGTGGCGATGAATTTTATACTCGCGATGAATCCGCCGCAACAACTTCCCGTCACCACACCAAGCAGACATTAGGTTCGAGCTACAATCCGATTCATTTGCGAGATGTGCTAGAGCTAGGATGGGAATATTGGCTGCTGCTCACCGTTGCCATTTTCTTCAATCTTGGCAACTCTAGCGATGCGTTCCTATTGATGAAGTCGATCGAGATCGGGATTTCACCAGCCTTAGTGCCAGTAGGACTAGTAATTATGAATGTAGTGTTTGCACTAGCTTCCTATCCGATAAGCGCGATCGTCAATCGCGATCTCAAAGTTCGCTTACTATTGGTTAGCTTCTTGCTGCATGTCATCGTTTACTTCGGCTTGGCGGTGGTCTCTACAAATGTCCAGATTTGGTGTTTATTTGGCTTGTATGGTGTCCATTTAGCCATGATTCAAGGTTTGATGCTCGATCTAGTCGATCGGGCTGTGGAGCCATTTAGACGCGGAACAGCATTCAGCTTATTCAATCTGACGATCGGCGTGACACTACTGATTGCCAATCTAATTGCTGGCTGGTGCTGGCAAACGATCGGTTCTGGATTTACATTTACCGTTGGTGCCTTTTTTGCTTGTTTGGCTACTCTTATTCTGTTGATTGGCAGCGGGGAGGAATAGTGTTTTAGTGGATAGTGAATAGTGGATAGTGGATAGTGGATAGCTACCCAATTATCAATTATCAATTATCAATTAATTTAACTTAGCGTCGATCGGTTGCTGGTGCGAGCGGCTCTAAGATCTGATTTAAGACCCGTAATTGATCGGCGGTACCCATACAAATCAGCATGTCGCGGTCTAAAATCATCGTCTCACCAGTGGGGCCAACGATCAGATTACCGTCGCGCCGCCGGATGGCTAAAACTAGCGAACCAGATTGGGAGCGCAATCGGGCTTCGCGCAATGACAAACCAGCCACCGGACAAAGCTGCGCTTCGATCTCAAACTCCTCCATATAAAACGATCGATCGCTCGCCACGATCCCATCCATAAAATCCATTACCTGGGGGCGTAAAGCCGCTGCTGCCATCCGTTTGGCACCAGTGATGTAGGGTGAGATCACCTTATCTGCACCAGCCCGCTGGAGCTTCTGGACGGCTTCTTCGTTACTAGCGCGGGCGATTGCCCGAATATTGGGATTGAGAGTTTTGGCAGAGAGGATGATATAGAGATTTTCCGCATCAGATGGCAGTGCTGCAACTAGACAGTTGGCTTTTTCTACACCCATTTTTAGCAGCGTTTCATCGAGAGTCGCATCGGCTTGAATTGCGCTATAGCCCTCGGATTGAGCGATTTTAACTTGTTCGCTACTCGCATCAGCTATGACAAATGCCGTACCTTCGGCTGCAAATTCACTGGCAATTTGTCGCCCAATTCGTCCAAAGCCACAGATGATAAAGTGTTCGGCTAAAGATTCCACGAGTTTTTGTTGTTGTCTGAGTCTTCTACCTTCGATGAAATAGCCTTCGATGAGGGCTTCGGTAAAGCGGTTGACAATATAACCGATGGTAATTACCCCAGCCAAAATTAGGGCAATGGTAAAAATTCGACCGCGATCTCCCAGTGGTTGAGTCTCGCCATAGCCGACAGTGGTGAGCGTAATGATGGTCATGTAGACCGCATCCAACCAACGCCATTGCTCCACCAGCCAATACCATAGCGTTCCGGTAATAAATACTAGGGTGAGGGCAATACCACCCCGTTGCAAATCTTTTCTGATGCGACGGTATTTTTGCTCTACGGAGTCCATCAGCGCAGGTATGGAGATTAGATTGTTGGGAGTTTAGACATTTTTACTCCAGATTGGCGATCGCCATTCATCAAGACAATATGGATACTACTACACCACGTGACAGCAATATCCAGATTATCTCCAAGGTGCGATCGACTACCAGTCGAAACTACAATCCAGGAATATTTAGTCCGCTAGTGAGTAATTCCATCCGCTCGCGCATCGTAGCGGTGGACTTGTCATAGGCGTCCATCATGGCGTCGAGGACTAGTTGAGAGAGTTCTTCGGGACTCTTGCTAGCTGCATCCGCGCCGATACTAACTCTGCGGGGTTCTTGATTACCGCTCAAAGTGACACTAACGTCACCTGCTTGCCCTTCAATTTCCATCTGCTCCAATTCTTCTTGGAGCTTTTTGGCATCTTCTTGTACCTGCTGAGCTTTTTTGAAGGCATCGGCAAGTTCTTTCATTTTGCCGAGACCGAAACCGCCAAATCCTTGTCCTTTAGTCATAATCTTTTAGTTTTTAGTCAATTTAAACAATATCCCATCTTACTGGAGTCAGGGAATGCGGGGGTGAGGGTATCCGTAATTAGGCTTTAGGTTTTAGGCTTTGGGCTTTGGGCTTTAGGAATACCAACTATCGATCGCACTAACTATATCTTAGCCAATTAGAGTTTGGGAGTTAAGATGCTCGATAACCCGATTTAAGTAGGTTGGCATAATTATTTTAAATACCAGAATCAACCCTAACCTATGTGGCGGGCAGTGCCCACCCTACTGTAACTGAGAACTGAGATCCCTAATCCTCAATCCCTAGAGCCTAAAACCTAAAGCCTAATCCTTAAAATTCGCCGAGCATTTTAACTTCTGGTTCGAGTTCGATCGAGTATTTAGCTCTGACTTGGCTTTTAACGTAGTAGATCAACTCTAAAATTTCACTAGCCTTGGCATCTTTACGATTAATAATAAAATTAGCATGAAGGGTGGAGACTTCAGCATCGCCAATCCGGTGCCCCTTGAGTCCTAAGCCTTCAATTAAAGCCGCTGCATAGAGCGGGGTAGGATTGCGGAAAACGCTGCCACAGCTAGGTCTGTCGTATGGTTGTTTGCTATGACGCTTTTCTAAATCCCGGAACGTACGTGATTTGATATCTTCGGCATCGCCAGTTGCGAGCAACTGAAAGGTCGCACTCAGTACGATCCGCGAGTCTTGTTGTAAAATCGATGTCCGATAGCTGTAGTCTAAATCTTGATTGGTGAGTGTCTCGATCGAGCCGTCGAGATTCAACACTTCGGTACTTACTAAAATCTCTTGGGTGCTGTGTCCGTGTGCGCCAGCATTCATCACCACAGCACCGCCTACAGTGCCCGGTATCCCCGCTGCCCACTCCATTCCACCCCAACCTTTACGAGCTGCTTGCCAAGCTAGGCTGGCGACCATTTTACCCGCATCTGCTTGAATCGAGTGATTTTCCCCGTCCACTTGGGTATTCACATAGCGCAGATGACGGGTGCAAATTACCAAGCCAGCCAAACCTTTGTCGCTGATGAGTAAATTTGAGCCAGCACCGATAATTGTAATTGGGAGCTTATTTAGTTGCGCCCAAGCTAGACCACTTTGCGTCTGGGCGAGG
>NZ_JANMZA010000454.1:0-10687 GCF_031382685.1 Chamaesiphon sp. OTE_8_metabat_110
ACCCGCTAGGTTCCCGTCGATGATTTAATAGTAAGTACATAGTTATAGTGGAGTTAAAGAGTTATGTCTGGTGCGATTGCTTATCTAGGTTTTGTCGGTGTGATGTTCGCGATTGCGATGGGGCTGTTCTTTGGACTCAGATTTGCCAAGATTATCTAAGAACTAATGACTAGTCATTACTTGGCTAGTCTGGGTCTTTTTGAATCTACCATTCACTCATTGTCATTAATTGTCTCACAAATGAAGTCTTATCTTGCTGCTGCCATTCAAATGACCAGCCTACCGGATCTAGCGAAAAATCTCGCTACCGCTGAAGAACTAATCGAATTGGCTGTCCGCAGAGGTGCTGAATTAATCGGTCTACCTGAGAATTTTGCGTTTTTGGGCACCGAGCAAGATAAAGTTGCCCAAGCTGAAGAGATCGCAACTCAAACGGAGAAATTTCTCAAAACTACCGCTCAAAAGTATCAAGTGACCCTGATCGGGGGTGGTTTTCCCGTGCCAGTAGGCACCCAGGGTAAAGTCTATAATACCGCACTACTCGTCGGCCCCAGTGGTGAAGAATTGAGTAGATATGAGAAGACGCACTTATTTGATGTCAATCTTCCCGATGGCAACACCTATCGCGAATCCAGCACGGTGATGGCTGGAGTCAAATTACCTGACGTTTACCACTCGCCGCAATTAGGTGGACTGGGATTGTCTGTGTGCTACGATGTCCGGTTTCCCGAATTGTATCGTCATCTGTCTAAGTTGGGCGCGGATGTATTATTTGTGCCCGCAGCTTTTACTGCTTACACGGGTAAGGATCACTGGCAAGTGTTGCTGCAAGCTCGGGCGATCGAAAATACCTGCTATGTCATTGCGCCAGCGCAAACTGGCACTCACTATGCCATGCGCCAAACTCACGGACATGCGATGATTATTGGCCCTTGGGGGGTTATTTTAGCTGATGCTGGCGATCTTCCGGGTGTGGCGATCGCGGAAATCGATCCGACGCAATTGGCTCGCGCTCGGGCGCAGATGCCGTCTTTGCAACATCGGGTGTTTGCTTAGTTAAAGTGATTGGCGAGTTATGGTACTAAGCACAGTGGCAAATGTTAGATATTAGTGGGGTGCGATTTTACTAGCGGAGGCAGAACCCGGATCTGGGGGTTCCGACCCCCAGACCCCCCGTTGAAAGGCGGGACGCCGCCTCTCAAACTCTCCTGCGTAAGGTTCGATCTGTGAGAAGCTTAACCCTCTTTTTCTTACCTTTGCGTTCTTCACGCGCCTCTGCGGTTAAATTCCTTAGTATTACAAACGTAGGGTGAGCATTGCCCACCATCTAGATTGTGGATTGTGAGAATATTTATTTAATGGTAATGATTCAGACTTTGCGAGTGCGAGTGGGAATTGCCAACCAGCTACATTAGCTATAATAAAATTAATTATTTAACGATAAAAAATCAGACCTTATGAGTGCGAGTAATCTTCAATTAATCAATATTCTTAATATTGGTGTGAGTGTGGTCTTGGTAATTATGACCTTCTTATTTATCTTTCGGATCGTGTTGACGTGGTATCCGCAGGTAGAAAGTCAAAAAATGCCGTTTAGTTTAGTTATCGCGCCGACAGAGCCATTTTTGGCACCTTCTCGCAAACTAATTCCGCCCATTGGTGGGGTGGATATTACGCCGATCGTATGGGTGGGAATTATTAGTTTGATTCGGGAGGTTTTGGTCGGACAACAGGGTTTGATTACGATGTTAATTCGGTAGGTAGGGTTCGAGTATTTAACTAGTCGCACGGATTAACTCGACAGCATCGCGACCGTTGGCATCTTGGAAATAGACCCTAATTTGTTCCTCCCGAGCGGTGGGCAGTTTTTTGCCGCAAAAATCTGGGTGAATCGGGACTTGGCGATGACCGCGATCGATCAAGACTGCTAGTAAAATGTGCTTGGGTCTGCCATACTCTGTAACAGCATTGAGTGCAGCGCGGATCGTGCGACCCTGGTAGATCACATCATCGACTAATATGACAGTCTTGTCATTCAAATCTACCGGGATATCCGTCTTCCCTGGAGTGCGCACGGCAATTAGATCGAGATCGTCGCGATAAAAAGTGATATCTAGAGTTGCGACGGGGACTTTGACTCCTTCTAGAATTTCGATCTGTCGGGCTAACATGTTCGCAAACGGCACGCCTTTGGTTTGAATCCCCACTAGTACTACTTGGGATAAATCCCGACAGCGTTCGTCGATCTCGGAAGCTAATCTGACAACCGTGCGGCGAATTTCATCAGCCGATAAGATTTCAATAATAGAACTAGGCATAATTTACGTGTCATGACCCTTGATACTATGTCCGATCGTTGGAGAGATGGCGGTAGCAACGATTACTCTCTAGCTGTCTAAATTGCTACCCTTATTGTCTCTCCCCACAGCAGCATCTGTAAAGAGACGATCGACTCTCTACCTCGTAAAATCGAGCAAACAGCCACTAGATATTGCAGAATATTAAGCTTATCTCGATCGCGGTGGCAAGTATGAGTCTTTTTACCTAACCTGGATAGAGGGAAATTAGTCGCCGCTCGTTTGGCTACTCCCTACTCTAGTAATCGCTACCCTCTACCCCCTACCCGCTAATTTAATGGCATATCAGTGGTTTAAATCTTTTCATATTATTGGCTTTACAGTTTGGTTTGCTGGTTTGTTTTATTTAGTGCGGTTATTTATTTACCATGTGGAGGCAAATGAGCAGCCAGAACCCGCGCGAGGTATTCTCAAAGCGCAGTATCAAATTATGGAAAAACGCCTATATAGTATTATTACTACGCCCGGAATGTTACTCACGATCGCGATGGCGATCGGGATTATTTCTACAGAGCCAGAAGTTATCCATCAACGTTGGTTACATATCAAAATCGGCTTAGTCGTCCTATTAATCGGCTATCATTACTATTGCAGTAGTTTGATGAAAAAGTTGGCAGTGGATGAGTGCAAATGGAGCAGTCAGCAGTTACGCGGCTTGAATGAATTACCAACTTTATTTTTGGTGGCGATCGTCTTATTGGCGATATTTCAAAACAATTTGCCGACCGATATTACTGGTTACTTAATTGTGGGACTGGTGGTACTAATGGCGGCAACTATTCAACTATATGCTCGCAAACGGCGACTCGATGCTGAAAAGTTGGCAGTCAGTCAAAATACATCAGAAGTGAGTGTCTAATTATCGATCGAATATAATGGCTGAAACCTAGATGGTGGGCAGCGGTTCGCGCTCTGGAGGTTTCCTTCAGGTTGAGCGAAACAAGACAGTGCCCACCCTACGATCTATTAAAATCTAATTACAGCTCCCAAGTCTTAACTTATTAATGCCAACTAAATCAGATTATACATCTACAGATATTCAAGCAATCTTTAATCGGATTGCGCCCGTGTACGACAGGCTTAATAACGATCTGAGTCTGGGGATGCACTGGGTATGGAAACAAATGACCGTAGCTTGGAGCTTGGCGAAAGCTGGCGATACTTGTCTGGATCTATGTTGTGGTAGTGGCGATCTAACGCAGTTGTTAGCCAAACAGGTGGGTACTAGTGGGACGGTTGTCGGTGCTGATTTTGCCCCAGCTCAACTCACGATTGCTGCCGAACGGATTGCCAAGATTTACCCATCATTAGATAACATTAATTGGGTGGAAGCTGACGCGCTCAATCTCCCATTTGATGATAATTATTTCGATGCGGCGACGATGGGCTATGGCTTGCGAAATGTCACCGATATTCCCAGATCTTTGGCTGAGTTGCATCGAGTTTTGAAAACTGATGCGTCAGTCGCAGTTCTCGATTTTCATCGCCCTAGCAACACCCTCATTCGGCAATTTCAACAGTGGTATTTGGATACGATCGTCGTACCGAAAGCAGCACAATTAGGGATGACGGATGAATATGCTTATTTAAACCCTAGTCTCGATCGATTCCCCACTGGCATCGAGCAGATCCAATTAGGCTTAGCTGCGGGATTTAGTCATGCTGTTCACTATCCGATCGCCAGTGGCATGATGGGCGTATTAGTATTGACAAAGTAACGAATTTTGCGATCGATTATTTAGTTTGGATCGATCGCGGCGGATGCCAATATTTTGACATATACTCGATCGCATCTAGCTGTCTCGACGCCTGTGGTGGGGCGATAACCATTTGCTTCATATAGTTTCACTGCGGCGGTTAAAATGCTGGCTGTTTCGATCCAGATCTCGCGATTGCCGCGATCGTAAATTGCCTGCTCTAATAGTCCTAATAAATGCTTGCCCAAGCCTTGTCCTCTGACTTTGACACTCAAGTACATTTTACGGATTTCGATCGCGTTGCTGCCGCGATTTGGGGGCGAATCGGCACTGTGTAAGCAGGGATAATAAGCACTCGTCCCGACAATCTCACCATGATGCTCGACGACCCAAAATTCGCCACCGCGATCGAGATAATATGTCTCTATCTCTAAAACATCGCGATCTGCGCCATCTGGTTCCCAGCCTAGTCCATATTCCGCTAACGCTTGCTCGATAATACCAGCCGCCGCCAGCCGATCTGCGGGTTGCCACGATCGAATTGTAAAATCTTGGTAGTATGCGAGCATGGGAAGGTTTTAGGCTTTAGGTTTTATGTTATGGATATTAGCTTCCTTTCAGCACCGCCACCGATTGTGTCTTTTCGCTACGCGGACTGATTAACTAGTCCGCGTAGCGGCGCGCGCTCCGGAGGTTTCCTCCGGGTTTAGCGCGACAAGCGGCTCGCTCCGGTCGGGTTTCCCGACCATGGAAGCGAGACAAGACAGACAGGCGGACTTTGCTTGCGTGTGCCGAGACTTCCAGTCTCCAGGCTCTTCTTACGCTGTTACTGTGGTAGCAAGTCTGACTATTCCTAATCGGCACAAATTCAGTCACTGTTGGGATCTCCTCCCATCTCCCATCTCCCATCTCCCAACTAACTATGAACTCTGGGTTCGGGATGGAGATTGGAGAGTATATCGCTTTCAAAGATAGCTAATTCGCTCAGGCGAGTTTGGACGAGGGTGCGGTCGAAATAAGTATCTGCCAGTAACCAATAAATCCCGAAATGGCGGGCTTCTGATGCCATCAATCCGCGATAGAATGCGGCTAATTGGGGATCGGGAAGATGGCTCCCGAGTAATCCTAATCGTTCGTGAGATCGGGCTTCAATCAGTCCTGAAACTAGGAGTGAATCGAGCAAGCGATGGGGTTCTTGAGTGCGGACTTGGCTCATCAATCCTTTCCCATAAGGCGGCGCGTTGAGGGGGGCGAGGGGGATACCACGGCGTTCGAGGATCTGATTTACCTGCTCGAAATGTTCTAATTCTTCCTGAGCGATCGCGGTTAATTGCCGCACGAGTTTATGATTGGAAGGGTAGCGAAACATCATATTAATTGCGGTGCTGGCGGCTTTGCGTTCGCAATGGGAATGATCGAGCAAGATCGTATCGATATTCGCTAAGGCTTGCTCTAGCCAAGCATCAGATGTCGGTTGGCATAAAATATTTATCGTCGGGTTTGTAGTTGCAATCATCAGCACATCTCGATTGTCAATGAATTTAGTCAGACAGGGATCTAGCTATAGTATCGCGGATCTCGATGAAATTATCCCAGCGGTTTTTAAAAAGTCGCTAAACTCGACAAAACCCACTTGCCCGCGCTGGGCAAATGGGTGATGATGTTCGGATAAATCGGCAGAGGAGATTGATTTATCCAATTATTAATTATTAATTAATTTAACTAACCTAGTTATCGCTCGCAATCCCTAAATTGCAGATCGAAGATAAAAATCACCGATTTATTTACTACCTCGGATCGCTCTGATGGGAAGTTTAGTTCCCCGTTGGTAGTAACAAAGTAGAGGAAGCGACAAAAACTCTACACTAAATTGGACGATCGGGCTATGAGTTGTGGTACTCGAACATGACATTTCAACCGCTGTTTTCTACACTGTTTGTCCGCCTACCGTCGCTCTCTTACGGTGGACAATACTGGGTCACTGCGACACAACCCCCATCCAGTGCATGGATCTTGTGATTCGATCGAGAAAATAGCTTCAATAATCATTGGGAACTAGTAATAATGAATAATCACTCATCCCATACATCAATAATATCTAATCTCATCCGAAAGAAACTCGTCCTTTCGGATGAGATTTGATGGTAATTATTTAGATTATTTGCGGTAGAATATCTCTCGATCGTCTGATGTTTCTAGCACTCGGAGTTCTTTTTGACGCTGGTTAAAATGTTTTTGTACTGGTGTCAACAATTGATTTTCGGTAGTCGAGTGCATATCCCATTGGACTTCTGCGAGCAGAAACAAACATCCGGCTGTCACGATCCCCGTGTAGAGAAACTGCCAAGCCACTAGATAAGGCAGCAGGGCAATCGCGCCTAGATGTAGGAAACCACTCAATAAAAACGCCCGCGAGCGCAGTCCCCACGCTGTCGCCACATAGCCAATCCCACTAATTGCCAACCACAATTGGCACAAATGGGGTAACACAATCCAGCCGCCACCAAAAATACCCCAATTGGTGACTAACACACCACCAATTGTCAATCCGACCCACACATAGACGACCCAGCGCAATCGCTCCACACACACCCAATACCAAGCCAATTGGTAAGTACCCCAAGCACCTATGAGCGTTAATATCGACCACAGCAGCGCCTGATCCGTCCAATTGAGCGTCAAAAACTGGGCGGTCATAAAAATGACCGTGGTAATGACCCCCCACAAGATAAACACTTGGTCGATGCGGGTATAAAAGCCAGAGAAAAGCGCGACATCTTTAATTTTGATGTCCAGGTGCAGGAGTCCTTCGAGGTCTTGTACGTCTAGTGCATGTTGTTTGCGGCGGAGAATGGGTTCGGTGGTGCTAAAAGCAGTCATGCTGGAGTGTGAAGAGTAGATGTATTTGCATAACTATAATCTATTGCGATCGCACTAGATTACAGGGAGTTTAGGGTCGGGAAAATCGACTTGCTGACTTGTAGTAAATCGTTTCAATCCCTGAAAGGGTTTAAGGTCGATTTCGCTGACGATCGATCCTAATTAGGATCGATCGCTTTTTCGTTGACAATTTATTATATCTGCAATAAGGTTAAGTTGGTCTTAAAGCACTTTAGTTATGGGTCGTCGCAAGTTAAACCGAGTTCCTTTTCCCGGCTGTAAGGTCAAACCAGAAACATTAGATTTAATCAGGCAAACGGCTGTAGAGTTGGGTTACACCTATGGAGACGGCGCGGCATTGGGTGAGTTTCTAGACCGGATCGCCACAGTCGATCGCGACTTGCTCAAATTAGTCTTTTCTAAAAGCAACTAATTAATTGACAAATAAGTTAGCCTCAGTTATCGCGGAGATATGGCCCAACGTTTTTGGAGTTAAAAATGACCAGTGAATTACAACAAGTCCTCGACTCGATCGCTGAATTTAAAACCGAACTTAAATTAGAAATTAAAGATTCTGAAACCAGGCTGGAAGCAAAAATTGATGCTTATAAAATGGATGTCAAACTCTTTAATACTAAATTTGATTATTATCAGCAAGCTACCCAATGGGTAATCATTCTAGCCTTTACCTTAATCCTTGCAGCAACAGCAATTACGATATTCTCATCTGTATTTGCTTTTAGATAGTCCTACAAAGATAACGATCGACACCCCTCCTGGACAGCAAAAAGTCTCGATTGTTAATTAGCAGCATCTCAAACAGAACGATCGACACCCTGAATATTATCATCAATTTGATTAATCACAAACTCACTGTCTCATTTCCTGAAAGGGTTTGATGTCGATTTCGCTTTGGGGTTTTTTTTCGGCACTGGCGTGGGGACTACTTCGTTTCAATCCCTGAAAGGGTTTGATGTCGATTTCGCTCTAGGAGCCAATTGGCGTCAGCACCATACGTTCCTAAAATCCGCCGTTTCAATCCCTGAAAGGGTTTAAGGTCGATTTCGCTGGAGTGTGGGGAAACCATGAATGATATCGCCTTCGTTTCAATCCCTGAAAGGGTTTAAGGTCGATTTCGCTATCCGCTTATATCTTTGTGATAATTCTGGGAATTTGTTTCAATCCCTGAAAGGGTTTAAGGTCGATTTCGCTGCTTGTTGGGTCTGCCGCCCTCTGCTGCTCTGCGAAGTTTCAATCCCTGAAAGGGTTTAAGGTCGATTTCGCTACGAGACATTTCAAGCCGCGATCGGCAAAGCTTTGGTTTCAATCCCTGAAAGGGTTTAAGGTCGATTTCGCTGAGTACCGCTAACAACTCCCTATGAGATTGTAGATGCTGTTTCAATCCCTGAAAGGGTTTAAGGTCGATTTCGCTCATAGGATTCATCTGAGAAACCCCATCCGAGCACTTTGCTTCGTTTCAATCCCTGAAAGGGTTTAAGGTCGATTTCGCTCGACGTATGACTCTACCCAACCGCGTCGGGAATCCCCGTTTCAATCCCTGAAAGGGTTTAAGGTCGATTTCGCTACCGTGGTGCAACGATTAGGGACTTTCATCCCATTTTTCAATCCCTGAAAGGGTTTAAGGTCGATTTCGCTGTCCCACACACTCACAAACTAATCTCTAAGTAAAATCATGGGTTTCAATCCCTGAAAGGGTTTAAGGTCGATTTCGCTCACCGAGAACGTTTTGCAATCCCCCTTACTCCAAGTTTCAATCCCTGAAAGGGTTTAAGGTCGATTTCGCTATGCGGATCCTATCTCGTGGGATGCCCCCAACGTTGTTTCAATCCCTGAAAGGGTTTAAGGTCGATTTCGCTCCGATCGGCGTGGCTGATATCGCATTATCTGGATTGTTTCAATCCCTGAAAGGGTTTAAGGTCGATTTCGCTCAGGCGGGTATTCGGAATTTGAAATGTATCAGCCTGTTTCAATCCCTGAAAGGGTTTAAGGTCGATTTCGCTGGGACTTGGGCGGCAGCTAGAAGATCGATGTTTAAGGTTTCAATCCCTGAAAGGGTTTAAGGTCGATTTCGCTCCGAGTTAATGCTCGCAGCACGTCACTGGCGACAGGTTTCAATCCCTGAAAGGGTTTAAGGTCGATTTCGCTATATCCGCCCAGTAATAGCTCGATCCATTGTGATTGTTTCAATCCCTGAAAGGGTTTAAGGTCGATTTCGCTAGTGGGAGGCTAAAAGCCTTGATGTATTTGGTTTTCAAGGTGCAGATGCGCGAACCTCATCAATCATAACACTCAAACGAACGAGTAACCGAAAACCGAATTACTCGATCGAATCCAAAACCCTTAACCACTAAAGCTTTGAGCAATTGCGCGGGTCGATATTCTGTGAAAATGCTCACAACCCAAGCTAGAGAAGATATCCAGCTACATTTTGTCGGAATACATTTTCAACACCTACCCAACCGCGCATCAAGCCTGACCTATTTGTCTGCCCAATATTACCAGATCGCGATCGACCCCATTGAGTTCGGCGATTTGAGGTAGATAACCCCACTGTTGAAAATCGTATTTTTTGAACAGATTGATGCTCGGTTGATTGTGGGCGAAAATAAATGCCACTAGCGTTTTGATATCTAGACTATCAGCACCAGCTAAAGCTTTAGACAATAGTTGCGTGGCTAAATGTTTGTGGTGAGAATCTGGTGCGACATACACGCTCACCTCGACCGTATGCCGATAGGCATCGCGCCCATAAAACGATCGAAAACTAAACCATGCTTTAATTTTACCATCTACTTCGACTACCCATAAAGGGCGGCGATCGGGCGTGTGCGCGGTAAACCAGTCCATGCGGCTGGCAACCGTCACTGGCTCTAAATCGGCTGTCGCCATCCGTCCAGGAATCGATGTATTGTAAATTTCAATAATTGCAGGTAAATCTTCGATCGTAGCATCGCGAATCATATTGTGTTCATTAGACATGACGGCAATCGCGAGGACGATCGAGTGTTTATCCCGATCGTACTTACGATTGCCAATAATTTAGCACAGTTGCTCGCGATCGGTTGGGAGATAGGAGTTGGGAGATGGGAGATGGGAGATGGGGGGATGGGGGGACTGGTTTAATTACAGAACACTTGTGTCCCTATTCCCTATTCCCTATTCCCTATCCCCTACTTACAGCTCTGTAGCACTATCTGGTGCTACAATTTCGCCCTGGGGCTGGGTGGAGACTTCGGCTTTCTTCTTCAAATCTTGAAAACCATGAAGCTGGATGCCCATTTGATGCGCTGCTGTTTGTAATTCACGCTCGAACGTGACGATATCGCCACTATAGCCACAGAGATTCGCGGCTGCTTGAATGCCTTCCTTGGCATTGGCATTGGCGCAATCGATTAATTCGGTACCGTGCAGTGGGGTTGGTGATGCCATCAGATTTATGCTCCCAATAATATTAGTGCGCTCGCGATCGAAAATTCTCTAAATTACATATTGACAATCGTGCGGTTAAACCCGATCGGTCTTGGATTTAACCTAACACCGATCGCCAACCGACTTCAACGTCTCGAAAAATTTTCCTCACAAATTTATCGATCGCGACTGCTCTCGGCAGAAGTATGTTAATGTAGTACTGCTGCCGATCGATCCTAGTCAAAATCTATCTACCTGCGAAGATTCGAGCGGATCTGTTCGAGTTGCAGCAAAATCTCGATCGCTTGCAAATACTGGCTCGAT
>NZ_JANMZA010000462.1:0-6791 GCF_031382685.1 Chamaesiphon sp. OTE_8_metabat_110
GCCATCGCTCAAATCCCGTATTATTAAAATATTCTTTGACTACTGCCTTATCGTCGGTCGCGTCCATGAAAATTTTTATTATAAATTTTAATCCTAACGGTAAATCACTATAGCAGGCGATCGGGGGTGAAGGGTAGGTGAATGGTCGTTCGTTTCGCTTACTTAACAACATCAATCCAGAAGAGGATATCTTGTGGTAATTGACTCTCCACAATTATCAGCGGATTAAATGAGCTTATCGGCTGAATAATTGTCCTAACTTCGCGATCGAGATCTTTATTTCGGAGTACTTGTAATGTTATGCTCGATCGGGTCTGATGAGTGGTAGCCGTTAGCGGAGCTTCTGCAACAGCAGGTATCACAATCCAACCTACGGAAGAAACACTTGTCTGCTAATTGGCTTTGAATATCGATCGCTTCATTGTATGCAACATCATTACTCTACACTCCTAGATATTCCCAATTCCCTGGCACTACCAACGGTTATTTGTCTCGATGCTTTTGGGACGCTGTTTGGAGTTAGGGGTAGTGTCGGACATATATATAGTGAAATTGCGGGTAAATATGGCGTTAAATGTCTGCCAGATTTACTGAACAAATACTTTTATTCAGCTTTCCAAAACTCCACCCCCTGTATCTTTCCAGGCGTTCCCACTTCAGATATCCCCGCACATGAATATCAGTGGTGGCGAGAAATCAATCGTCAGACATTCACCGCCGTGGGAGCCATCGAACAATTTGAGGATTTCGATCTGTTTTTTCAAGACTTATATCGGTACTTTGCAACAGCAGCAGCGTGGGAAATCTATCCCGATGTAATACCCGCTCTGAGTCAATGGCAGCAATCGGGCGTAAAATTGGCTATCATATCTAACTTTGACTCGCGGCTGCACACCGTTCTCGAAGTGTTGGAATTGGCTCCCTATTTTTCAACAGTGACGATCTCTACCGAAGTCAGTGCAGCCAAACCCCAACTGGAAATCTTCACAGCAGCTTTGACAAAACATCGATGTCCGCCGCAATCGGCATGGCACATCGGCGATAGCCTGGAAGATGACTATCTCGGTGCGGGTAAGGCTGGCTTGACAGCGATTTGGTTGAATCGGTGTTAGATGGGAGATGGAAGATGGGGGGACGGGGGGACGGGGGGATAGGGAGATATTTCCTTTCCCCTTTACTCTTTCCCCTTTACTCTTTCCCCTAAAACCTAAAGCCAAAAGCCTATTCCCCATCCCCTACCGCTGAGCTGCGTTTTGCTCTAATCTAGAGGGTAATAATATCTTTACGATCGTTTGCGGAGTTTATCAAAGTGAGTAGCGTTACAGTCATCAATGATGCACAATTTGAAAGTGAAGTTTTACAAGCAGAGCTACCTGTACTAGTTTACCTCTGGGCGGCATGGTGCGGGCCTTGTCGGTTAGTGGCACCATCGATCGACTGGATTGCGAATAATTACCAAGATCGAGTTAAAGTAGTCAAAATGGAAATCGATCCCAATCCCGAAACCGTCAAAGCCTATAAGGTAGAAGGTGTTCCCGCGATTCGCTTGTTTAAAGGTGATGCCCTCATTCATGCTTTAGAAGGTGCCATTACTAAAGATAAACTTACCACCATTCTCGATAGCAATCTCTAGGCTCGATCGTGAGAGGAGATCGATCAGGGTAATTATGGCACGAGGATCGATCGCCAGCTACGCTTTTAAAAGTAAATTGTAATAGGCTAAAATATAGATGGTGGGCAGTGCCCACCCTACCTTTTTTTAATTTTCTAAAGCTTGAAATCCAAAGTCCAAAGCCTAATCCCTAAAGCCTAAACTGATGCAGTTTTCCCAACGACTCCAACCATTAAAAAGTAACGTATTCGCTGACATGGATCGGGCGAAGGGACGCGCTCTGGCATTGGGACAGACGATAATCGATCTATCACTGGGTTCTTCAGATTTACCCACTTCACCGCATGTAATTGCGGCAATTCAGTCATCCTTAATCGATCCGAGTACGCATGGTTATTTGTTATTTAATGGAACGCGGCTATTTCGCGAAGCCGTGGCAAATTGGTATACAAATAAGTATGGGGTAATTGTCGATCCAGAGACGGAAGTATTGCCTTTGATTGGTTCTCAAGAAGGGACAGCACATTTACCACTGGCAATCCTCGAACCTGGCGATGTGGCGTTGCTGATGGATCCTGGTTATCCTTCTCATTGTGGCGGTGTATATCTAGCTGGAGGCGAAATTTATCCGATGCCCCTGCGAGCCGAACATGGATTCTTGCCCGTACTGGCGGATATTCCAGCGGCAACCCTTGCCAAAGCGCGGATGATGGTGTTGAGCTATCCGCACAATCCTACCACTGCGATCGCGCCCATAGCCTTCTTCGAGGAAGCAGTCGCTTTTTGTCAGCAGCACGATCTCGTATTGGTGCATGATTTCCCATATGGGGACATGGTGTTTAGCGATCTTCAGGTACCCTCGATCTTACAGGCCGATCGCGACAAAAGCGTATCGATCGAGTTTTTGAAGATGTCGAAGTAGTATAATATGGGCGGCTTTAGAATCGGTTATGCGATCGGCAATCGCGACTTAATTCAAGCTTTGCGTCAAGTTAAAGCAGTAGTCGATTTCAATCAATATCTCGGCATCCTCCACGGTGCAGCGGCGGCACTCACTGGCGACCAAAATTGCGTTCGCGATACAGTCGCTACGTTCCAACAGCGGCGCGATACCTTTGTCACTGCTCTCAATCGCATCGGGTGGGAAGTGCCCACACCGGAAGCGACGATGTATATTTGGGCAAAACTCCCGCCAAAATGGGCGCACAGCTCGATCGATTTTTGTACTGAGCTAGTCTGTCAAACTGGCGTTGCTGCGTCCCCAGGGGTCGGTTTTGGCAAGTCTGGTGAGGGTTATGTCAGATTTGCACTGGTACACGAACCAGCAAAATTACAACTAGCCGTCGATCGAATGGCAAAATTCTTATAGGCTGAAAATATCGATCGAGATCGATCGGTTGTAGACTTCCTGGGAAAGTAAAAATACAATCTTGTTTAGGATTGTCTTCATTTAAAGTTCCCCCCATCCCCTATTCCCTCTTCCCTGACCTTCGTAGGAAGTCTAATTTATGGTAGAGGAAACCGTACAATAGAGGTGAGCAGCCGCCGAGATAAAATGGTAGGGATAGATTGCCATCGCCTGCACCCCGTATTCAGCACCCAATCCGCCAACTATGATATCCGAACTGATTCGTCAACGCTCCGATCTGATCGACATTCAAGTCATTGCCAAAGACACTGGCAAACGGCTGGGGATTGTCAAAGAGCTGCTCGTCGATATCGACAGTCGTGAAGTAGTCGCGCTCGGTTTACGCGATGGCTGGCTGGCGGCACCTGGGGGACTGGTAAAGTATATGTATCTGTCCTCGATCGAAAAAATGGGTGATGTTCTTCTCGTACCCAATGATGACGCGATCGAAGATCTCGACCCAGAGAATTATACCAACTTAATCGGTTGTGAAGTCATTACCGAAACTGGCGACATGCTGGGAAAGGTCCGGGGCTTCAAATTTAGCTGCGATGATGGTAAATTAACCTCGATTATTATCGCTAGTTTTGGGATACCATTGATTCCCGATAATGTCATCAGTACTTATGAATTCTCGATCGATGAAGTAGTCAGTAGTGGGCCAAATCGGCTGATGGTATTTGAAGGCTGCGAAGAACGTCTCGAACAACTCTCCGTCGGCTTCCTCGAACGGATCGGACTTGGGAAAGCACCGTGGGAAGATGAATACAGCTACCGTCCTGCTGTCATCCGTCCCGAAAATCAATTACCCGCTGGCGTCCCTTTAGCTCCCCCGCAACCGATAGTACGCGCCGCACCCCCTGTCGAGCAAACCGTCTGGGAGGACGACGACTGGCAAGAAGTCCAAGCCGCACCACTACCACCCCAACGCCTTCAAGCCGAACAACCGCTATATTATGACGATGAAGACGAGGGCGAAAACTGGAATGATGCTCGCGAACAACCGCGCACGGCGAAAGTTTATGAGGATGTCCCCTACACGCCGATTTCCACGCCTGCCAAGCCACTTGAGTTAGAAGATGAGGAAATCCTCGATCTCGATGACGACATGTGGGGCAAAGATACTCAATCGCCAGCCTATCAACCTCAAAAAATCAATATACCCGAACCTTCCCAAAAAATAGATCTACCTCAAACCGTCAATCAAGTCGAATATCAGGAAGAAGAACAACGCTAAACCAAATAGAAATATGTAGGTTGGGTAAAGCAACGCGTTGGCGCAGCCTCTCCCCCAGGAGAAAACCCAACATCCTCATCAATCGCGTGTGTGGATGTTGGGTTTCATTCTTCAACCCAAACTACAGATCTCTTTTACCTCTTACCCTTTACCTTTTACCTCTTACCCCTACTACCCTGTGACTCCAGCAGATATCCAGACATTTCTCACCAACCGCTTTGGCGATACACTCAAAATCGTCGATAACGAGTCATATCAGATCGATACACCAGATTATCGACTGCTAATTATTTTGTCCGCACAACAATCTTGGGTGAGAATGTTGGTACCGATTGCCCCCGCAGCCGATGCGATGACCTTTGTTGAAGAATTCCTATCTGCTAACTTTGATGCCACGATGGAGACCCGTTATGCGGTAAATCAGGAGGTGTTGTGGGGCGTGTGGCAGCACAGTGTCGCGGGACTAACTACTGAAGATTTTAATACAGCGATCGACCGCTCGATCGATCTCAAACGTGTCGGCATCGATCGCGCTTTCCAAGATTTTGCCACCAAACAGGTCAAAGCGATCGTCAGTATTGCCAAGCAACGCGGAGATACACTCGCACAAACCATGCAAACACTCGACAGATTTTATGCTGAAGGTGTCATGGGCGATCTCGGTGCGACTGAAGATATCCGCACGGAAATGATGACTGCTTGGCAATATCAATTAGAAAGACTGTGGAATGAAGCTTAGTTCGCTGGCATTAAATCATTGGTAAAACTAACTTGACAAAGTAGTAAACCAACGGCGCGGTAAAGATGTAACTATCGGTACGATCGAGCATACCACCGTGCCCAGGAATCAGATCTCCCGAATCCTTCACCCCGGCATCGCGCTTCATCACCGATTCGGTCAAATCGCCCAACATACTCGTCATTCCAATCAGGCTGCCCAACGCGATACCACCAATATACCAGTGATGCCAGTGCAACGCCCAGGCACCACCCATTCCCATCCCGATACTGCTCATAATTCCACAGATTGCGCCTTCGACTGTCTTTTTGGGACTGATTTCGGACAAGCGCGTGCGTCCGAGCCATTTGCCAAATAAGTAAGCGCCAATATCTGTCACCATAATGCACATAAACGACAGCAGGGTAATGGTGAAAGCACGCGGTAAAATGCTCACATCTAACGTGCTTAATAATCCCGCCCAGTCAGTACTAAAGGGAAAGGTATGAGCCGTGAGCGGATCGAAGCCTACTCGCAAGCGAATCCAAAAGCTCGGTAAATAACCACCATAAAATAGACCGAACAAGGACGTGGAAATGTCCGCGATCGAGGCTATTTTGGGCAGGAACAGCAGGTAAAAGCAAATTAGGGTACCTGCGACGGGAAATAGGGCATCGTCGATTCCAGAGCCACTTGCCCCCACCAGCAGCAATACTTGACTTACTACTAAGGTAATCTTGCTGGCTGGTTCGATGCCTTTAGCGCGAACGAGTTTGAAATACTCACTTTGCCCGAGATAGACGATAATACACATCCCGATCGTAAAGTACCAGCTCCCTAGCAATAACATACATAAAGCTACGGCGATCGCGACGATGGTACTAATGACTCGGGGTAATGACATTTGGGAAGATGGGAGTTGGGAGATAGGAGATGGGAGATGGGAGATGGGAGTTGCGGATGAAATCGCGCTGAGGTTCCCTCAGCGTGCGTTTCACCAAGCAGGGAGTTGGGAGTTGGGCTTAACTCAGTATAAGTTTTAGATTATGGATTAAATAAGAGGTAGCTGTTCTCCCTCACCCAGTCTCCCATCTCCTATCTCCCAACTCCCATCTCCCATCTCCTATTCAAGCTTTTCGGCACTTAGAATAAATAGTGGATCTACCGCTGCGAGTCGCCGACTGTTGCCTCTGGTTTCGAGGCGATTGACGGCGGATTGGACGACTTCAACGTTGCGGGCATGGAGCTGGGTAAAACTTTCAGACACTTCATAGAGAGCTTCGAGATTGGCTGCGGTGACAACAATTCGTCCGGTATTTGGTAGATATGCCCAAACTTGCTGCAAGATCGGTTTGATGCCTTTACCACCTTCGATACAGGCACGTTGAGGGGGTGTAGTAATTTGTTTGAGACATTGCGGCGCACTGCCAATGACGATTTGGACGTTCTTGACTTCAAATCGATCGCAGTTGAGTTGAATCAGATTGGCTACTTCTTCATCGCGCTCGATCGCGATAATTTGTCCTTGAGGGCATAGTAACCCAATTTCCACTGGAATTGTCCCCGTTCCCGCACCAATATCCCACACGACGGAATTTGCTTCCAATCTCAATGCCGAAATTAGCAATAATCTAATTTCGCGCTGACTCATCGGAATCCCTGGCAATCTTTCAAACAATTCGTCGGGAATCCCTGGGGAGACGTATTTCCAGAGTGGGGACATAATTTGGGGAAGGGGGAAGGGGCAAAGGGGAAAGGGGAAATTGCAGGCAGGTAGGGAAGTATGGTTACTGACATCTTACACCAGTGGCTCGAT
>NZ_JANMZA010000476.1:0-9600 GCF_031382685.1 Chamaesiphon sp. OTE_8_metabat_110
CTCCCAGTCTCCCAGTCTCCCAGTCTCCCAACTCCCAACTCCCAACTCCCAACTCCCAACTCCCAACTCCCAACTCCCAACTCCCAACTCCCAACTCCCGCCTCCCATCTCCCAACTCCCAACTCCCAACTCCCATGACAACCCTCCCCCCACGCAAACCCACTTGGCTAACTGTAATCCGGCTCCTACGATGGGATAAACCCGCAGGTAGGTTAATTTTGATGATTCCAGCATTGTGGGGATTATGCTTGGCTGCAAAGGGAAATCCACCGCTACCACTGTTAGGAGTGGTGATTTTGGGGACGCTGGCGACTAGTGCGGCGGGTTGTGTCGTCAACGATCTATGGGATCGGAATATCGATCCGCAGGTAGAGCGCACCAAAACCCGTCCGCTGGCGGAAAAGTCACTATCGATCGCGACTGGGGTGGGGGTGCTAATCGTGTCGCTGATTTGTGCGGCACTCTTGGCAAGTTATCTCAATCCCTTGACATTTTGGCTGTGTGTAGCTGCCGTTCCGGTAATTTTATTGTATCCTGCTGCTAAGCGAGTATTTCCCGTGCCGCAACTGGTACTATCGATCGCGTGGGGATTTGCCGTCTTGATTAGTTGGTCGATGGTCACGGCGAGTATTGCAACGCCGACATGGTATTTGTGGGGGGCGACGATTTTTTGGACGCTGGGATTTGATACTGTATATGCGATGTCCGATCGCGAAGACGATCGTCGCATCGGGGTCAATTCTAGTGCCTTATTTTTTGGTAAATACGTGGCTGAAGCGATCGCGATTTTTTATGCGCTGACAGTTGGTTTACTGGGCTATATGGGGCAACTTATGGGACTGGGGTCGGTATTTGTCCTGACGTTGGGTATGTCTGCTGGCTTTTGGTTGTGGCAATATCTCCAGCTCAAGAAACCCACGATTCCACCAGCTTTTTATCCCCAAATGTTTCGGGAAAATGTGTGGATTGGGTTTGGGTTGCTGCTGGGCATGATCTTGGGAGTCAGACACTAGGCTTTAGGCTTTGGACTTTAGAGTACAAATTAGGTTAGTATAGCTACCGAATCATTACTGACTAGAATAGATCGTTGGAGCAATCTCAAACCGAGCCAATTTCTGTCAAAAGAGAGTAGAGGCGGAAATCAGATTGGGGTATAGTATGGCTAGACCGATCGATCTATCATGCGAGGCGGTAAAAATGAAACGAATTCAGATTTCCATGTTGGTGTTGTGTCTCGGTTGCGGATTGCCGCTAGCCGCCAGAGCAGAAGCTCCCACGCCCAAAAGTGGATGCTGGTCTACCGAAGTGGCAATTCGCCCGAGTACTCCCGAGCAAGTCACCACGGCGACAGGTCGCGTAATTGGGATCGAGCGAAGTAACAAGGATCGATCGCTGGCGGCTACAGAAGTCGTCACCTGGGTAAAGCTGAAAACACCAACTGGGCAAAAAACCGTTTATTTGGGATCGGATCGATCGCTACAACAGCAAGGCTTGAAATTGAAAGTGCGGGATACGATCGAAGTTCAGGGCGTTCAAACTTACAAGTCCAAGAAATTACCAACAATTATCGCCAACACGGTCAAAAAAAGCGATCGCGTCTGGAAAATCGATAATATTACAACTAAACCCACCAGCGACGAACGGTGCAGATTTAACGGCTAGTACTAATATTAATCTAGGATAAAGTTTGAATCCGCTGCAAATATCCGAGATTATGTCAGAATCGCTGAAATCTTTACTCACCGCTGTCGCTGCTGGCGAAGTTACACCCGAGCGTGCATTGTCCAAACTGCAATCGCTCGGCTACGAATCGATCGACGACTTTGCCAAGATCGATTTTAACCGTCAACAGCGGACGGGCTTTCCGGAAGTCATTTGGGGACTAGGTAAAACGCCAGCGCAAATTGTCAAAATTATCCAAGTGATGCGCCAACAGCAATCGGTAGTCATGGCAACCCGGATTACACCAGCCGTCTACACCGAACTGCTTCAGGAGATCCCCGACCTAATCTATTACCAAACGGCGCAAATCTGCGCTCTAACCCCCCCGCAACCGCAAATTACACGCACAGGCAAGATTACCATCCTCACCGCAGGTACAGCCGATTTACCCGTAGCTGAGGAAGCAGCCTGTACAGCAAGTTTATGCGGTTTTGAGGTCGAAAAGTTATGGGATGTCGGCGTCGCCGGGATTCATCGCTTGCTGAATAATCGCCACGCGATCGATAATGCCGACGTGCTAATTGTCGTGGCGGGGATGGAAGGTGCGCTAGCCAGTGTAGTAGCTGGTTTGGCTGATTGTCCGGTGATTGCCGTACCGACTAGTATCGGCTACGGTGCCAGTTTTGGAGGTATAGCGCCGCTACTAACGATGCTCAACTCTTGCGCCGCAGGTGTCGGTGTGGTGAACATCGACAATGGCTTCGGTGCCGCTATTTTAGCAGCTCAAATCTTGCGATCGGCAGCTAGAGTTAGAGGGTAGAGGGTAGAGGGTAGAGGGGGGACTGGGGGGAGTTAGTGAGATGTCAGATGCGGAGATCTACCCACCCCGCCTGCGGCACCCCTGTCTTGAAAAGGTGCTCTACTTGGGGAAACCCCAAGACCACACTTTTCGCTCCGAGGAGGGGATTTTATTCCCTAATCCCTCATCCCTGCCCTATTCACTATTCACTATCCACTATCCACTAGAACCTACCCCTGATGCACTAAGAGCGTAAAGTTAAACACGCTACCTTTGCCCGGTGAAGATTCGACCCAAATTTGACCGTAATGGGCGCGAATAATCCGCTGACAGACAGCTAAACCGATGCCGTAGCCCGATTGTGCCAGATCGCGATCGAGTCTGATCCGCTCTTGAAAGATGCGTTTTTGGTTTTCGGCGGGGATACCCAAACCAGTATCGGCGATACTTACTTGAATAGTTTGAGCGGTACGGTGGAGGGCGCTAATGTGGACGCGACCGCCAGGGGGGGTATACTTACTGGCATTGTCGAGGAGATTGGCGATCGTCTGTCGCAGCTTATCGGCATCGCCGTAGATGAAGGGGATATCTTGAGGAATATCAGTGGTAATCCGTTGGGACTTGGCTTGAAACTGCGAATCGATTTGGGCGATGACTGCGGCGATGAGTTGGCTGAGATCGAGTTTTTGGGGATGAAGATTGAAATGGGATGTATTAGACAGAGGTTGCAAGATGTCTGTAACCAGGCGATCGATCGCTTGAAGCTGGCTGCGGGCGCGCTCGATTAATTTGGCGATTGCGGCTGGGTCTAGGGCGTTAGCGCGATAATCCTGGGGATTGTGAACGATTTCGAGCGTCCCCAAGGCTAGCGCGGCGGCTGTCAGAGGGTTCCGCAGATCGTGAGCCAAGACAGACATAGCACGGTCTTGTAATTTTAGCCGATCGAGTAAGGCTTCTTTTTCTTGCTTGAGCGTAAAAACTTCATCGGTTAATTTAATCACCTTACTGACATGGCCGATCGAATCACTCAGTAATACTCGATCGGTTAGCGGTGGCGCGGTATCTTCATCGCGCATCTGCTCGCTCCCTGCCTCAACTAGCTCCTCTTGCCACCGATCCCACCAATTATCAATTTGATCGCTAAGATTGCTCCCAGCCAAGATCTGACGGGGATTTGGGTGCAGCTTCAGGAGTGCTGGCGTGGCGATCACTCGATAGTATTCTGCTAAGTCGGGCTGTTTGCCAACATCGACAACTTGCAGCTCGAATGAATGCTCGGTATTGAGCATCGTTAATTTGTCACGAATCTCTTGATTGTGGACATAACTAGTCATCCGCTCGTCAAGAAAGAGCAATAATTGTAACGATTTGGACGAATTAGTGGATCGATCGCGGTCGGTTGACATTCATTCTCGTTGGCGTAGCCTCTCCTATAGAGAATCGAAAGCTAATGGGGTCGGGTCGATTGTGGTCTTGGGACTAAAGTAAAAAATTCAACCAAACTTTAGTATGAACCGAATCTCGAACTTTGTTAACAAAAAATTAATCTTTTTTAAAAAAATGTCATAATTCGCCGGATGAAAGTGAGCATTCTCTCTGTTATCGTCAGCGCGAAGACCGGAGTGACTCTAAAAAAGCAGCTCGCCTCAACAGTAAAATAACAAATATTAAATATAAAGAGGCGGCAAAGCTTAAGATAGGAATAACGGTAGTATCTTACTATCTGCCATCGCTATTCCCACACGCTACCCCTATGAGTACTCCGCTCGGTTATGTTGCGTTAGTCCTACACGCTCATCTCCCCTTCGTTCGACATCCTGAGAGCGATTTCGTTCTTGAAGAAGAATGGCTGTATGAAGCCATTACCGAAACATATATTCCCCTACTCCACGTTTTTGAGGGATTGAAACGGGACGGAATCGACTTTAAAATTACGATGAGTATGACACCACCATTGGTGTCTATGCTGCGCGACCCCTTGCTCCAAGACCGCTATGACGAGCATTTAGCCAAGCTAGAAGAGTTAGCGCAAAAAGAAGTAGATAGCAACGAACACAACGGACATATCAAGTACCTCGCCGAGTACTATGTCAAAGAATTTGCCGCCACACGGAAAACTTGGGAAAGACACGATCGAGATTTAATTGGTGCTTTCAAAGGATTTTTAGACAGTAATAACCTCGAAATCATTACCTGCGGTGCAACTCACGGCTATTTACCGCTGATGAAAATGTACCCAGAAGCGGTGTGGGCACAGTTGCGGGTGGCTTGCGAGCATTATGAAGAGAATTTTGGTCGCGCTCCCAAAGGGATCTGGCTGCCAGAATGTGCCTACTATGAAGGGCTAGAGAGGATGTTAGCCGATGCTGGCTTGCGCTACTTCCTCACCGACGGGCATGGCATTATGTATGCCCGTCCCCGTCCCCGCTTTGGCAACTACGCACCGATCTTTACCGAGACTGGGGTAGCCGCCTTCGGACGCGATCAAGAGTCTTCGCAGCAGGTTTGGTCGTCGATGGTGGGATATCCCGGCGCACCCGAGTATCGCGAATTTTATAAGGATTTAGGTTGGGATGCCGATTATGACTATATCAAGCCGTACATCATGCCCAACGGTCAACGCAAGAATATCGGGATTAAGTATCACA
This sequence comes from Chamaesiphon sp. OTE_8_metabat_110, assembly GCF_031382685.1. NCBI lineage: Bacteria > Bacillati > Cyanobacteriota > Cyanophyceae > Gomontiellales > Chamaesiphonaceae > Chamaesiphon > Chamaesiphon sp. OTE_8_metabat_110. Next base: position 5,110 of record NZ_JANMZA010000476.1, read on the forward strand.
AGATTACTTCCAAGACTGGCGGTGAGAAAGCACTTTACGATCCCTACTGGGCGAAGGAAAAAGCTGCCGATCACGCGCAGAACTTTATGTACAATCGCCAGCAACAGGTCGGAAATCTGGCACACGTCATGAAGCGTCCACCGCTAGTTGTCTCGCCGTATGATGCCGAATTATTCGGTCACTGGTGGTATGAGGGGCCGTGGTTTATCGATTTCTTCTTCCGCAAATCTTGGCACGATCAACATACCTATCAGATGACGCATCTGGCGGATTATCTCCGCACCGAGCCGACTCAGCAAGTCTGTCGCCCTTCCCAGTCTAGCTGGGGCTATAAGGGTTTTCACGAGTACTGGCTAAATGAAACTAATGCTTGGGTGTATCCTCACCTGCACAAAGGAGCCGAACGGATGATCGAACTGGCACGGATGGAGCCAGAAGATGAATTGCAATGGCGCGCCCTCAATCAAGCCGCACGGGAATTATTACTCGCGCAATCTTCGGACTGGGCATTCATCATGCGGACTGGGACGATGGTACCATATGCCATCCGCCGCACGCGATCGCATTTAGTCCGCTTCCACAAACTCTATGACGACCTCAAAGAACTGAAGGTCGATAGCGGTTGGCTCGAAAAAGTCGAGACGATGGATAACATTTTCCCAAGTATCAATTATCGGGCTTATCGACCATTGTAGGTCGATACACTCGATCGAATCTTCCGCACCGCCAATCCAGATCGAGTTAGTTCTAGATTTTTCACATTAACTCAAGTAATCAAAGTTCGATCTTTCACACTACTCATAGGACTGTAAATACATCCCCGACTAATTTACTTAGCCGGGGATATTCGATCGATCTAACAGGCTGTTTGAAAAGTATAGATTAACACTCGCAAACCCTAGAAAATCCCCCCGAGCAAGCCTTAAAAAGCGGATGCGCGCACGCCTTTGTTCCCCGACGGTTTAGCGACCCAAATCACGCGGAGGTTCCCTCCGCATGTGTTTGGGTCAAGACAGCGGCTCGCAGCCGGGAGGTTCCCTCTCTTGACGCACACAAACGGGAGGGAACCTCCCGTTCGATGCGCCGCTCCCGGATTATGCGAGACAAGACAGCGCACCAAGCAGGGGGGAACTGGATCGAAAGTCCCCCTGCTTGCACCAAGCAGGGGGATTTACCCACTGGAAGCGTGGCAATTAGACTTTTCAAACTCCCTCTAAGGATTAATCAAACCAGAGAAAAGACCGATGAGGATTAAAGATAAGGGTGCCAAAATGAGAATGGCATTAATAGTCGTGCCGATTGAGGGCGTAATATTTTCTGGCGGATTGAGTTCGGAGGCGTGAGAGCGGTCTGTTGTCGCTGTTTTCATAAACTAGTAAATATCTTGCTTGACTATCTCTCTATCTTCGCTCGATCCTAGCTATATAGCATCGCTCGATCGAAAGATTAGCACTTAAAAATTATATCATTCGATCGAATGATTATTAATTTAAAATAGTGTGCCAAATTAAGTACTTATTTAAGTAGTAAAGTATATGCACTTGTCTATTGAATGTTACATTTATTGTAAGCTTATTTTCAGATATCATGCAAACACCCGATGAAATCCGCAACTGGTATCGAACATTTACACCCGAAAAATTGCAGCGAAATCGATGGTATGGATCGGTCACGCAAGCATACGATAAAGTCCGCCCCAAATACGCTCAAGCCTTTTTAGAATGCGCGATCGAGGTTGCTAAAATCCCTGCTAATGGGCAGATATTAGAGGTCGGCTGCGGCCCAGGCACGGCGACGATTTCCTTGGCTCGATTGGGATTTTCAGTCATCGCATTAGAACCAAGCTTAGCAGCTTGTGAAGTCGCTCGTCAAAATGTCGCTGCCTATCCCAATATCGAAATTATTAATACCAGTTTTGAAGAATGGGAGCCAGTCGATCGAGAATTCGATGCAATTGTAGCCGCAACTTCTTGGCATTGGGTATCACCAGAAAATAAGTACCAGAAAGCCGCAAGTATGCTCAAAAATACTGGAGTGCTGGTTTTACTATGGAATACAACGATGATGCCACCGCTCGTGATATTCGAGCATTTGACGGAGATATTTAGACAACATCTACCAGCTTTCGCAGAATATAAAGATCGCGATCGTGAAGTTCAAGAACTGAATATCTTTGTTGATGCCGCGATCGATTCGGGCTTATTTAGTAACTTACGGACAGAAGTTCGGGTGAATGAGGTGAATTATGCGATCGATGATTATCTACAACTATTGACAACCTATTCACCCTGTATCGCCCTAGCTCCCGAAAGCAGACACGAGTTATCAGAGAGCTTAAGAGCAGTACTCGCACAAAACTGTGGCACCCAGATGCAATTATCTTATCAGTCTGTTTTTCAAATTCTCGATCGCAGCTTGCCCGAATCATAAGATATTGCAACAGTATTGCAATTCAAAAATAATCGAGCGATTCTATTGTTCAATTATCCCAGCTTGTATCAAGAGCTGACGCTCTTCAACTCGTTGGCAAAGCCTCTCTGAAAGAGAATCGCGACGATTTAATTGCAATAGCCGAATTGTAACCCGACCGATCGCAGTTAAAGGCGAAAATTCGGCTCCATTCAATTAAAGTTATGTATTAGCAGACAGTTTATATGGAGAAAGCCCAACTGCTGTACTGAGAATATTAGAAAAATTAAACTTACAATTCATGGTGTCGATTAGAAGTAATCATGGTGTGTGGCTGCCAGCTACAGCCAAGGTTAGACAGCGGCGTTTTTATTCTGGGGGAACCCCAGAATAAAAAAACGACAAGACAGAGGGGTTGGGGGTGAGCGGATGAAATCGCGCTGAGGCTTCCTCAGCGTGCGTTTCACCAAGCAGGGCAAGGTCTATGCTTCATACCCCAATTCAGCAACGCCTCAAATCATTCACCTTACTTTGATTTTGAGAAGGGATTAAGAATTCAACTCTTTAGGCACAACTTTAACGACCCGATCTTTACCATCGCGTAGAATGCGGACTTCGAGCTGCTGGCTGACATGGCTGTTTTCCATCACATCCTGCAATTGGTTGGCATCGCGAATTGCTTCGCCATCGACCTCCAAAATTGCGTCACCTCGGCGCATTCCCGCGACCGAAGCAGCGGTATTCGGCAAGACGCGAATCACTAATACCCCATTAATCTCGGGAATTTGAAAGGGTGCATTAGGGTCGCTATTATTTTCGGTGGCAATCTGGGGTGTCAACGTCACCATTTGCACGCCGAGATAGGGGTGGGAAACTTTTTCACCGCGAGCTAATTGGGTCGAAATCGTTTTGACTTTATTAATCGGAATCGCAAATCCAATCCCCATCGCATCGGCACGAATCGCGGTGTTGATCCCAATTACTTGCCCCCGAGCATTGAGCAGTGGCCCCCCCGAATTACCTGGATTGATTGCGGCATCGGTTTGGATGAAATCAAGGCGTTTGTCGGTCATCCCGACGGTAGAACTGGCACGTTTGAGCGTGCTGACGATCCCTAATGTCACGGTATTATCCAATCCAAACGGATTGCCGACCGCGATCGCCCAATCGCCAACTTTGACGCGATCTGAGTCGCCTAATTCCGCGATCGGGAGATTTTTAGTACCGCCTACTTTGACAACCGCTAAATCGGTGACTGGATCGACGCCTGTGACTTTGCCTTCCAAACTACGACCATCTTTGAGAATGACCGTAACTTTATCCGCTCGATCGACCACATGGGCGTTGGTTAAAATAATGCCATCGCGATCGATAATAAAGCCCGAACCCTGACCGCGTAGTAGCTGCTGCTGGGGCAATCCCGTCATCGCCTCATCGCCAAAAAATGGGTCGATCCGCCGCGTAATCGTCCGCTCGGTATCGATCCGTACGACCGCCGCACCGACTAAATCGACAGCCTTACTGACAAAGCTAACGCCATTATTCTCGGCGATCGCAGCGGTAATCGGCACCGCTGCTAGAGCAGGTAGTGGCAAAAAGGTAGCAATAATTAACACGATCGTGGCGATCGCCGAACCTAGTCTTGATTTCATATTGCATTCAGCGATTGGTAATAACTCTTATTCTTTAATTGTGGCAATTTTCTCTATTAATGGTAGGTATTTAGCGTATTTAGCCAAAATCGGGCATGAAACACTGTTTCATACCCGATGTTAGTAATTGGGGCTAATTGGCAAGACTCCTAAAGCCTAAAAGCCCAAAGCCCAAAGCCCAAAGCCTAAAACCTAATTAACCGCGACCGCTAGGTGCGTTGTTGCGAGTTGGGGGTGCTTCGGGAGGTAATGGTGTAGTCAAGCTAGGGCTTGGCTTACAAGGACAACCGATGCCACCACCAGCAATCACTAAGAACTGGTTGAAGTCACCGCCTTGACTGGAGATGCCATCATTCCAACCAATCCGCACGCCTTGAGTACCCAAGGAGGTAGCATCATTCTCGAATTTTGCTAGCTGTGCGCCACCATT
>NZ_JANMZA010000491.1:0-3800 GCF_031382685.1 Chamaesiphon sp. OTE_8_metabat_110
CGGCTCCCCGATTATTGAGCAAGTCTGGATTGAATGCTCAAATTACTAGCTACTTAAATTCAGATATCTCCCAAGGCAAAGAAATATTGATTATTTTGCCGACTAATTTATTCGGACTCCAAGCGATCGATTGGGTACATCATTATCAGCTTCGTCATGGTAAAACTTTTGCAACCGATCTCGGTGATGCTTGGAATATTCGCCTCGATGCAGTAGCAGAATTACTCGACTGTATCGCACAAACTCGCGATCGCGCGATCGTCTTGACTGGTGATATTCATTATGCTGGAGCGATGGAGTTTTCCTATCGCGATCGAGCCAATAATTTAACTAAAATCGTCCAATTCACTGCCAGTCCCTGCAAAAATCAAGAGGTCTTAACTAAGCTCCTGCAAAGTAAGATCAAAGCATGGTTATTACCAGAGCTTAGGCGAACTTGTGTCGGTACATTTACACCACCCCTGATGCAATGGCAATCTTTTCTATCGCCGTTCCGACACCGAGATTTTCAACCAGATTGGTGGGGTAGGTTACGCTTAGTCAGATCCAAATCGATTAAATTAACTAAAAAGACAGCTATCAATAGTAATATTTTAGTGCGATCGGCTCAATTAATTCGGAGATATTTTTATCGTGGTGGCGAAGTAATTGGCTTTAATAATGTCGCGATCGTTAGTTGGCAACAAGACGAGCGGGCGATCGTTGCCATTCAAGATGTCTACTGGATCGCGGTTAACCAGATTGGAACTTCCACTCCCACAATAGATGCCCCACTATCGATCGCCAGATATCAAATTGCGATGGATCGAGCAAATCGAAAATGTAAATAAGTTAGTTCTAATTCACACTTCTACTCAGTACCGAGCTAATATACTGATTTAAACTTACAGCTTCCGCTTCTGCTTTCTGTACCAAGTCTCGACGTAGAGATTTTGGCATTCTGAGCAAGAATTTGCCACTATATAGTATCATGACAATCGATAATGGTCGGAGCTAGCAGCAAGGTTTAAACTATTCAAAATACTGGATTTAACTGGGCGTTTCTCATCCCAAAATATTAGAGATGAATAAAAATCTCTGACTGGAGTAGATGTCAATGAATCGAATGCTTGACAGGCAGATGCTCGATCGTCAAAACCAATAAAATAAACAGTATCATCAAAAATAACACCCCGATCGTTTAACTGTCCAATTAATCTGAACTCTAATTTCTTGTAAAGCCCGCAAATAGCAATTTTCCAAGGAGCAAAAGTATATGAGCCTATTCCAAAGATAGAAAACCTAGGATTTTTCAAATAAATCTTGCTCTTTCTATTGTCTAAGTATTTAGCGTGTGATTCTAGATATCTCCAAGTTTTTGGAGCTAAATATTCGATCTCGTCAGTAGGTTCTCCCACAAATCTTTGCGTAACTAGAACATATCGATCGGTATTCTGTATTCGATTCTGAGCGACATCAGAACCTTTTAATAATGGGAAAAGATATGTATCTTCGATATCGACAGCATCTCCAAATCCATTAATTAACTTACTATCAATTTTCCGTAACTCCATCACACTAGAGCAATCATGTTTGACACCCGATCTCCATTTTAGTTCGGGGGTTGGATGATATAATTCACTTACTCGATCGAATATAATAACATCTCTAACTAGTATATTATGACGATACCCGATTCGTTTATATTCTGTGCTTTCTAAACTATCGAACACATCACAAAAATAATTAGTGGAAATGCCATCAAATTTGCAAAACAATAAGCAAGATTCAACGCTAGCATTAAAATACTTTTTAGCATCGATATTATAGCTGGCACAGTAGGCAAGGTTGAGATTTCTATTACGAAGATGATTCAGTATTTTTCTAGCCACAGAAGTCTTGCAAAGCATCGAGAGATAACCACCCCGTTGCTGAAACCATTCGATCGATTGGATCAGCATCCACTCGGAGATATCAAAGTTGCTCTTACCTGTAATTGCATCTAGCCCAATATGATCTTGGAAATTAACCTTACTAGGTAAGTTTTTACCACCAATAACTCCTTGCTGTGAATTAGTCACCCAAGGAAAGTTACCAATTACGAGAAGTTGTCCATCTAGTTTATCTAGCTGCGATCGCCAATCAAATTGAAAAAAATCTGCTTCGATAATTTCAATTCTTTGGTCTCGATCTAATTGCTGCCTTGTTTTAATCTCCTCGACATACTGTTGATTAATTTCAATACCGAGAATCTTATCTGTCGATAGAAACAACCGCGAACTAGCATTGATGAAATTACCAATCCCACAGGTTGGCTCGACGATCGCATCAGGATTGACACCTAATTCTATCAACTTTTGACATATCAGCTCTGCTAATTCGATCGGTGTTTGAAAGTCTCCATATTCTACTTTTGTTTTAGGGGTAGTCCGAATCATGGGTTAGCTCTATAAACAGCAATGATACCATCTTCTAGATCGGCTCGCTCGATTACTCGGCTATACTGAAGTCGCCATTGCAAGGCATTGGAAATAGTTAAAAATCCTTGGATGGGTGGACTATGAAGAATTTCATCTGCAAGATTAGATGATTCAATATCATCAACGGGTAGATTTCGATCCAACATCAAAGCAATTAGATCGTCTTTATTACCTTCATTCGCTAAGATACTCCTAATTCCACGAGTCATCTGAAAATCTGCCGTTCTTTCAGAACTCACAAAAATTGTGTGCAAAATATTTAATGTTCCGGTGCGATTAGTACTATCGTCTGTTTTGTCATAAACAAAGATTAAGAGCGCATATCCCAATCCAAAAATCTTTTGACGTGCGGATTTGAACGGGCATGATGATTGTGGTTGCTTAATACTTGTCACCTTCATATCTACTAATAATCCTGGAAAGTCGGTGCCGCTAGCAGAATTTCCGGCGATAAACTCATATCGCGCTTGGAGATAAAGTCTAAACTTTTTTTCTAGGTAGGTGCCGACGGCTTTACCATCAGTCACGCCATATAACAGGGGTTCTAGGTGATGAGATTCAGCGGCTGAGAATATTGTTGCTTCCGAGCAAAGGGTTTCGACTGTCAAAGTTATCATGTAATGGTTGATGAGTATCTAAAACGTCACAGCATACTGTTCTGCGTCGGCGGGTTCAGGTTCAAAATAAGGTAAACCATCCCGAATTCTGATTTCCTCAGCACTGAGTTCTACCAAGTCGTAACCCCCATCTGTCATCGGATCGAAATCTGGTTCGGTGGCAGCTAGATCTAAAATATTTACCAATTGGCGTAAGAATTGACGCGGTACTATCCCGACATCGCCACCAAAACCTTGGGTGACTTTATCTACTAGTAGATCGATAAATGCGGGTGTGACTTTTTTGGTTAATTGTTGACGGTTTTCCGTTGGATATAATTCTCGCAATTTAAGCGCGACATCTTTCAATCGTGCTGCATCGAATGGTGTGAGGACTAGTTGCGGTTGGCGGGGATTTGCAAAATTACCCGTTTTAATTAACTTTAACCGATCGTGTAAGGGTGATAAACCTGCTACCCCGCGATTGGTATCGAAAAATTCGGGAGTACCAGTAAAGATCCAGAATAACCCTGGATAGCGCTCGGCTGCGTCGCAAATTTGCCTAATCCCATTGAGAGATTTGGCGCGAATATCTGTTTTCATCCGCTACATGGTTTCGGCTTCGTCGATGACGATAACTAGCCCCTTATCGCCCGATGCTTTGGTAATGGCTAAAATGCCCTGAAGGTAGTCCATCGCCTCTTTGGAGCCAATATCACCCTTAATCCAAGCGGATCGCTGGGAT
>NZ_JANMZA010000518.1:0-3466 GCF_031382685.1 Chamaesiphon sp. OTE_8_metabat_110
ATCCATCAACAGTTGATGCTCGACTTTGTGGAATGGTGGGGATGATCCTCCAAATAAACAGCCCTGTCCCAAATTTGGGACAGGGCTATTTAGATCTTCGTTGAATTAACAATCTTCACTTAGATTTCTAACGACGTGAAAAAGACATCACGATTTCTAAGACATACCAAAATAACAAAGCTACAGAGGCGAACAGTCTCAGTGAAGCCGCTACATACTGATCTTTGGTAAAGTCATTCATGACTTTAGATGTGTCGTACAAAATTGCAGCCATGGCAAATCCCACCATCAACAGCGAGAAAAATAAGCCAAGTTTAAATCCAAAAATAGCACTACAAATAATCAACCCCAAGGCTACAAAACCACCGATTTTGAGTGCGCCACCCAAAAATGTAAAATCTTTGCCAGTAGTAAATGCCACTGTCGTTAAACCGACAAACATTAATGATGTCAGAATTCCCGCCGTCGGAATCACCGTCGGATCGGACATCCTGCTAGCAATGAAAATTAATGGCGCAAATAAGAGCGCTTCGGCGACTACATATATTCCCAGTCCCAGATATTGTAAGGAGACTGAATCTGCCCTACTTGCCAATCCCCGCGAGAACCAACCTAACAGTGAAAATCCCGCTAATACAGCCAACCAGGTAAAACCGCCAGTCAGGGCTTGCGCCATCCGTTCGGCAATGCCCGATCGTACTAGTAATGTCTCGATCGCGATAAATCCAGCTACAGCACCAGCTAGGTGTGCGTAAGTCTTGCGGATAAATTCAGCCCGTTCTTGCGGCTGTGCTTGGGATACAACGTACATAGATTAAACCTCTAAAACTATCAATTTATTTGGGTCGCTATCATCCGAGCGATCGGTAAATATAGATCCACATTTACTCATGCCCAATCCAGAAACTTGCTAAAGATCGCATTCGATCTTGTATCTAGATCCTAGCCAATTTGTAGCCGATCGTCCACGGATATTATTACTACTTCATGGTGCTTGGGTAGGGGCTATGTGCGCGATTGCGGCATACTAGCAGCAATCTCCGTAAATATACCTCAGTTACTAGACAACTCGCGACGATCTCACTACCTGAAGTGCTAAAGTTCCGTGTTCGTCGGGATGTCAGATCGATCGATGAATGCGCATAATTGGGTCAGATGAAGTCAATATTCATCAAATCTAAAGTTGAGTAGCTGTGAGATATCGAGGTAGGATGTTGGTTGAGAATGTTGCTACATAGCGCGTCGTGTAGCACAGCCTCCGCCACGATCGATCTCTTGGAAGCCGTAGGTAGTAAATGCTAAGATTAATAGTTGTCAGGACTAAGATCCATTAGCAGCACATCATAATGAAGTTAAGTTTTCGCCGGACGATCGCAGGGCTATTTTTACCCGCATTACTGATATTAATGTCATTAGCGATCGCGAGTATTTACCCACACGCGGCATTAGCAGACGATTTTACAAAAGCAACTCTACCTAACGATTCTGATTTTTCGGGTAAAGATCTGACTACTTTTGAGTTTACTCAAGCTAGTGTCCGCCGAGGTAAATTTATGAACGCAAATCTCACTGGTGTGAGCTTAATTGGTGGAGATTTTGATTCCGCAGATATGACTGGGGCAAATCTGACCAACACTTTATTAGATACGGCGCGACTAACGCGTGCCAATCTCACTAATGCTATTTTAATCGGCGCGTCTGCTTCTGTAACTAATTTCGATGGGGCAACTATCGATGGTGCAGATTTTACAGATGTGCTTCTTAGAAGAGATGTCCAATTAAAGTTGTGTAAGGTTGCTAAAGGTACCAATCCAGTCACAGGCAAAGATACAAAAGAATCACTAGAATGCGCTTAAATTAATTGATAATTGGAATTTGAAGATGGCGATTTACACCCCTACTTTTTGTTAATTAACACTAAAAATAGTAGGATGGGCATTTCCCACCATAATCTTTAACTCTAAAAAGATATCAAATCAGAAATAGTTATTTATAAAAGAGTAGGGTGGGCATTGCCCACCATCTACAAGTACTTATTAATTACTTATTAATAGGCACCGCCCGCCGTCTACATTACTCAGCAGAATCTTCAACTCTAAAAAGATATCAAATCAGAAATAGTCACAATTCTCAACTTTTCTAGCTCCTGTAAGCGCTGTTGAGTAGTAGCAAATAACTGATAATTTTCAACCTTCTTGGCTAAATCTTCGGGATCTTTGCTCTGTAATTTATTGAGATAATATTTGCGCTTTTGTTCGCAGGCGAATTTCTCCAAACAGGCAATCGCCGCTCTAAGTACCAATGGCGATCGCTGAATTTCTTCAGCAGTATGTTCGTCGAGATTAAATAAATGCTCGACTCGTGCTGCTTGCACGCGATCTTCAAAGACTGAATTTTGCAACTTGGAGAGCAAGCGATCGTCCAAATAATCTATTTCTTCCTGCAAAGATTCCCGCTCGTCACATTGGGACGAGCGAGCGATAATCTGCTCCCACAAAAAGCGATGATGAGCCAATGTAAATGTCAATTCTGCTGAATCGAGCGCGTCGATAATTGTCAGGCGGTGGAGAGGATAATGGAGGTAGATCCGGAGCAATAAACCCTCCGCTTGTTCGATCAGTCTTTGATTGGGATGAATGCTAACTGGAGCAATTTCGATAAGTAGTTGTCGTTCTTCCGGCGGAGTATATTCAATACCTGACTCGATCGGATCGGGATAATCTGTTACGTCTAGCTCGGCATATTTGGCTCGATCCGAAGATCTATTTGCAGGTGCGTTACTTACTCCAAATTTTGTTTCTGGGAGTGGCTTGAGTCCCTTAATTGCAGTTTCTAAGCTGGCAAATAATCGGGGAAACAGTACTGAATCACCAGCACTTAATTTCAAAGCTGATTTTTCTATGTAATGGGTACGGGTAGTTATGTCAGTAATTGTTTGTAGCAGTTTAATAATTTTTTGGTAAGCAGATTGATATTGTTCTGCCTTGCTAAGATCTTGTCCTTTGATCGCTTTATCGATCTGCCAATCCAACCACAACGGCGCACGATCGAGTAAATCTAAATAATCCTGCTGACTGTGACTTTTTAAAAACTCATCGGCATCTTTACCCGTTGGCAAATTGAGGATGCGTAGCTGCAATTGTCCCTGATAAGCCAGATCGGTAACTTCCCCAATTGCCCGCTCTGCGGCAATATTACCCGCTTTATCCGCATCGAAATTGAGGACGATTTGTTTGGATTCGGTAAACTTCACTAACTGCTTGACTTGTGCCAAACTTAACGCCGTACCGAGTGCAGCCACCGCACTATCGATTCCCGCCGCATGAAGCGCGATAACATCAAAATAACCCTCGACAACTACCGCCCGATCGGTTTTACTAATTGCATCCTTCGCCCGATCGAGTCCATATAAAGTGTTACCCTTATCGAATAATTCTGTCTCTGGCGAGTTGAGATATTTCGGCTG
>NZ_JANMZA010000547.1:0-4426 GCF_031382685.1 Chamaesiphon sp. OTE_8_metabat_110
CCAAAAGAGTTTGAGCGATATAGTTGCCAGAGGTAATGGTAATAATTGCCCCGATCTCTGAGTAACTTCTATCCAAACGATCGAGGAATTTTATGATGTCTCAAATTCAACTTTACAGTGCAATTCTTTGTCCTTTTGCCCACCGAGTGCGGTTAACATTGCTAGAAAAAGGTGTTCCCTTTGAGTCGATCGAAATCGACCCCCAAAATAAGCCTGCTAACTTTCTGGAAATTTCGCCTTATGGTAAAGTACCCGTCCTCAAACATGGCGATAACTGCGTCTGGGAATCGGCGATCGTTAATGAATATCTAGAGGAAACCTTTCCCGATCCGCCACTGTTACCCACCGAGCCGATCCAGCGGGCACGGGCACGGATTTGGATTAATTTTGCCGATACCCGCTTGTATGCCACTACCGGAAAACTGTTACACGGTCGCGATTCACGCCCAACGGCGTTATTAACAGAACTGACCGAGCATTTACTATTTATGGAGCATGAGGGTTTGCGTAAAAATCCCGCTAGTATGCCCTACTGGCTGGGGACGGAGCTGAGTCTGGTCGATTTGACTTTTTACCCTTGGTTCGAGCAATTAGCCGTGCTGGAGCATTTCCGAGGCTTTGGGTTGCCATCTGGACTAGATCGACTTCAGGAGTGGCAAGCAGCATTAGCCCAGCACGAAGCGGTGCGATCGATCGCCAATTCGCCAGAATTTTATCTCGAACACTATGGACGACTAGCTCAAATGATGTTCGATCGTCAGTAACTCGAATAGATTAAATTTGAGAAGCTGAGTAAAACCTGTCCTCGATCGGCTTTAAAGCTATGACATTTGAATTCGACCATTTATTTATTTGTACCGATATTGGTGCTCCAGAAGCCGATCGTTTAGTGTCGCTCGGTTTAGTGGAGGGAAGAGCGAACACCCATCCTGGGCAAGGTACTGCCAATCGCTGTTTCTTTTTCCATAACGCAATGTTGGAATTTCTGTGGGTTTGCGATCCAGAAGAGACAAGATCGGAGCTAATTCGCCCGACTCATCTGTGGGAGCGATGGGCACATCGGCAAGATGGAGTGTGTCCATTTGGAGTATGTCTGCGATCGACGACAACCGATGAGGACAGCATTGCCTTTCCCCATTGGGAATATCGTCCGCCTTATTTGCCCGAACCATTGAGTATTGCGGTTGGGACGAATAGCGACGTGCTAACCGAGCCGATGCTCTTCCAGACTCCATTTGGTAAACGTCCAGATCGATATCTTCCGGAAAAGGCACAGCCGTTAGAGCACTCGATCGGTTGGCAGGAAATAACCCGCGTAGAGTCGATCTCTCTTACCGCAGATCGTCCGTCACCAGCATTGCAAGCGGCGATTCGGCAGAGCCGACGCTACGCGAACGATACCGCTCGGATCGGACTGCGAGTAGGAGGAGAATATTGCGTGGAGCTTGGGTTCGATCGAGAGATCCAGGGAAATCGGGTGGATTTTCGGCCTGAATTACCTCTAGTTGTAAATTGGTAGGATCGCCATGCAAACATCCGAACCACTGGAGAACCCAAAGATATTTATAGAGGTTCCCACAACCACAGAGCAACTGGATCGAGTGCGTACCTTGATGCGCGCCTTTATTGTCTGGCACCGCCACCGCTACGTAGAAGACATAAAACTCATCGATGAGTACTTTGACGCAACTGCATTTGAGGAAGAACTCGCCTTGTTACCTGGCAAGTACGCCCCACCACATGGAATGCTCATGCTTGCGTTCCATGAAGATATTCCGGCTGGCTGTGTTGCAGTGCAGGAAATCGATCCTCATACCTGCGAAATGAAGAAAATGTTTGTCTACACGCATTTACGCGGCAAAGGTGTTGGCAAAGCACTGGCACAAGCATCGATCGATCGTGCCCGTGCGATCGGATATCGATCCATACGCCTAACCCCTGGCTTCCGACAATACGAGACAAAGGCTCTCTATCACAGCTTAGGCTTTAGAGTCATCGAACCGTACTACGAGTTGCCAGAGAAATTGCGGAACTGGGTTGTATTCATGGAGCTGAATCTTTAACGGTGGATGCTCGAAAAGCTAGCCGAATCGTGTCGAGTAATGATGTTCGATCGCACCACTGAAAAAATCTTAACCTTGAAGACCTACCAATTCAAACTTAGCCCAAATAATCGAGGCATGATATGAAAACTACAGCAGTTGAAGACGTTTTAAAGTTTTGGTTTCCCAGCCTACCGGATAGCGATCTAGCAGCACGAGTGCGGCAGTTCGATTGGTGGTTTCGTGGCGGTGGCGATGCCGAGATCGTCGCACGTTTTTCACCCCTATTAGAACGCGCGATCGCAGGCGAACTCAATGATTGGACACGGGAGCCGCGATCTCGACTCGCGCTGATTCTGATTCTCGACCAGTTCTCGCGGACGATCTATCAGGGTACCGATCGAGCATTTGCCCAGGATGAAACAGCTCGCGCCCTGACAATCTCAGGCATCGAACTCGGTCACTATACCGCTCTAGAAACCCCCTGGGAGAAAACTTTCTTCTTTCTACCGCTGGGTCATGCCGAGCAGCTCCAACACCTAGAAATGTCAGTCCAACTGGCAGATGCGCTGGTGGATGAGTCCTTACCAGAGTATCGCTCGTTGCTTGAATTCTCTGCCGCTCAAGCACGCCGCCAACGCGATGTTGTCGCTCGGTTCGGTCGTCAGCCCCATCGCAACAAGCTACTGGGACGAATTTCGACCCCCGCCGAACTAGAGTATTTAGCCAGCGGACAGCTCGTACATAAACAACCATTTCCACCCGATCTCGCACAATTTCTGATTCGGCATTAGTTCCATTTTCCGTTTTTCCAATCGCCTTGTAACCATTTGCATCCATTGGCAAGCATCTCTGCGCGCGGCTGCGCCAATGCAAACGGAACGAGCATCGATCTCTTACCTAAAAGATGTTGAGAACAGAGACCGATCTCAATTTACACCACTCGAATTTAAACAAATCTAAATACAGGAATGCCACTATTATGTACCGCTGGATTCAGGGTACGCTAGTTTTGTGCTGCTCGATCGCACTATGCGAGCTACCCACCTTCGCACAGCTACCGCCTAGCCCAACTAATAATTCAACTTTAACAGAGCCAACACCATCATCAGTTATTACCCTTAAATCGGGGGGAATCCTGCGTGTAAAAGTCGATCGATTGCCAGCTCAAACAGAAATTGCTGTATTTTTAGGCGATCTCGATATCACTTCTCAAATCCAACGAGAAGGACAAGAATTAGTCTATAAATCCACTCTTTTACCCCTACCTGTTGGGGAGCAAACACTCACAGTTTATCGCACCACCACACCCGATCGGTGGGAACCTGTCGCGACTTTCTCTGTTAAAATCGCACCCAACAACAGCCAAGTAGCCACCCAAACCGAAGAATCTAGTAAACCCTCAACTTCAACAACAACCCCAGCACCCAGCCCCAATCCATCATCTAAACCTGATTCGACACCTGCAAATCCCATCGATTCTAAATCCCCAACTGCTACGACACCCCCGCCAGCCGGATCGACACCTGCAACAACTTCAGCCGCTGCTACACCCCCCGAAACCCCCATTGGTTTCAGCACCAAACTCAACGTCAACATCAAATCCCAACTTGCCGAATCCCGCAGTCCCGATGCGGGTGTTTCCCCTCGCCCGACATTCCTAGATGCCGCCTTCACTGGCGAACTATCCGCCCTGTATCCCATCGGTACGGGTAAATTACAAGGCAAAGTCAACCTCGTCGGGACTACCTTTAAGCCAGAAGCCCTCCGCTTTAATGAACTCCAAGAACGCGCGTCGCTTGTAGATTTGAGTGCCTACTCGATCGATTTTACTGACGGCGATAATAAGGTGGCAGTTGGTAATGTCTGCTTTGGCAACAATCCCTTACTCGTCAGCAATGTCTGTACTAGAGGAGTCACAGCCAATCTCAAACTCAATAATTTCGCCGATCTCAGTATCGGGCATCTCAGCACCACCGCGATCGTTGGTTTCGATAATATCTTGGGGATAGGAGAGAGTAATAACAACCTTACTGGAGCCACCCTCGGAATGCAAGTGGCGAATAATAACTCTGGCGGCGTGCGGCTGGAAACTACCGTGATGAATGGTTCTCGCTTACCCGTCGCCAATTCTAACGTCGGTGAAGTCGTCGATGCCGAAGCCAGCGATGGGATCGGCTTCCGAGTTATCGCCGCTAACGATAACGGACGCTGGAAAGCCGATGCTGGCTTTGCCCGCAGTACCTTTACGGCAGGTGGAGCCAGCGATCCACAACTCACTGATGAGACAAATGCTATCGCTCTACAACCCGTAACTAAAAATGCCTGGTATGCCGAAACTAGCTACGATATTCTCAAGGATGTCAAACTAGATGATAAGCGCA
>NZ_JANMZA010000565.1:0-11552 GCF_031382685.1 Chamaesiphon sp. OTE_8_metabat_110
GACGACTGTGGGTTTGCAAGTGGATGATTTTCTGATGCAAGCTTTACCGGAGTTGATTCAATCGGACTTCACCGCTGGAATGGAAACTCAACTTGATGCGATCTCGAAGGGTCAGCAAGAATGGCAAAGTTATCTGATTGAGTGGAACCGGAGCTATTTTGCGCCAGCTTTAAGTAAGGCGACTCTGAATCTACCAGAACAGGACTATGGATCGTTCCAGGGTAAGGAACTGGAGAAATCGCGCTCAAAATGTCCGACTTGCAGCAAGCCAATGTCTAAAGTACCGACCAAAAAGGTGAAGAAGGGCTATTTTCTCAAGTGTGAAGATGGATGTAAAGATTCAGAGGGTAAAGGGTTAGTGATGTTTTGGTCAGATCGATCGAGTGAATGGCAGATTCCACAACCTAAAACCGAGCAGTCATCGCCAGCGAAACTTACCGAACATCCTTGTCCGGTTTGCCAAAAGCCGCTAGAAGAATATAGCTACAATAAGGATGGGCAATCCAAGTCGATGCTAAGGTGTTCGGATGCAGCAGCTCGAACCAAGCCCAAACACCAAGATGTTGCCTATTTTCGCGGCAAAGAGGGGGCGTGGTGGAGTCCGAAATTGGGTAATCTTGGTACAAATGTGGCTTCCTGACAGGCTTGAATGGATGGTAGATAATGAGCGATTACCTACGGTAGGCTTCGCCAACGGACAGATTCAAAACTCAAAAATTGGCGGATAAATTATCGAGATCGAACTGAGTGTTATGATTCTCAACAAGCGGCTATAGTTGCAGCAGATCTAATTATATCTAGCTGTGAAAGTGGATTTACCCTCGGAAATTATCCCCAATGCCCAACTTCAAACGCCCGATCGGGTTGGCGCCTGCAAATAACAAAGTTTTAATTATAAATAACTATTTTAAAGCTTAACTGGTGGATCTTGAGTGGTGAAATTTGGATGAATCTTACATACTGAATGTATGGTAAAAAAACTGTAATTAATCATTCATTAACTAAAATAAACGGAGCATCCGAACTAGATCCAGACTGAGAAACTTTTAGCCCAATATCTATTAGGAGTCACAACATGAGTACGATCGCGACCAAAGACGGTACACAGATTTACTACAAAGATTGGGGTTCGGGACAGCCTGTTGTTTTTAGCCACGGCTGGCCCTTGAACGCGGATGCCTGGGAATCGCAAATGTTGTTCCTCGCCGATCGCGGCTACCGCTGCATCGCACACGATCGTCGCGGGCATGGACGGTCGAGCCAACCTTGGCATGGCAATAACATGGACACTTATGCTGACGATCTGGCGGAACTCCTTGAGCATCTCGACCTCAATAACGCCACACTAGTCGGACACTCCACTGGCGGCGGTGAAGTAGCACGCTATATCGGTCGCCACGGCGCAGCACGAGTCGCCAAAGCCGCACTAATCTCCTCCGTGCCGCCACTAATGCTCAAGACAGAGCGCAATCCCGACGGACTGCCAATCGAGGTGTTCGATGGGATTCGCATGGGTTCTCTAGCGAATCGAGCGCAGCTCTATCAGGACATTGCCAGTGGGCCGTTTTTTGGCTTCAACCGTCCGAGTGCAAAAATCTCGCAGGGCGCAATCGACTCGTTCTGGTTCCAGGGGATGCAAGCCGGACACAAAAACACCTTCGATTGCATCAAGGCTTTCTCTGAAACCGACCTCACAGAGGATCTCAAAAAAATGGACGTGCCAACACTAATCGTTCATGGCGACGATGACCAGATCGTACCGATTAAAGCTGCTGCGATCGCTGCCGCGAAACTAGTCAAGAATGCCACCCTAAAAATCTATCCTGGCGCACCTCACGGACTGCCTGACACCCATAAAGATCTCCTCAATGCCGATCTGCGGTCGTTTCTCAAGGACTGACCCTACCAACAGGATATCGAGCGAGCGGATTACGTTTGAGATGGAGAGCGATCGCTTTGCTTGGATTCAAGTAGCACGCGGGATCGTGACGCTCAATGGTGAGTCACTGCGAGAGGGCGATGGCGTACAAATCAACAGTCCAGAACGGCTAGAATTGACGACCGATGCCAGTGCTGAAATCTTGTTGTTTGACCTCGCCTAAAACACACTCTTAGTAAGGAGTAAACAATCGATCGAGCGACTATGCTGCCCAACCGTTTGAACAACAGGTGAAGGATGTAGTTGTGAGTTTTTGAATAAGATGCAGAGATCATGAATTTTTGAAAGCTAGGAGCAATTCTCCAAGGAGAGGCTATGCCAACGATTTTGTACGGAGCAGATCCGAAAGACAAGCATCCGATGAAGGGGTTTTCGCAAATCTGCTTCATTCAGAACACGGTTTCAAATCCCAATATCATTGTTGGGGATTACACGTATTATGACGATCCAGAAGATTCAGAAAATTTCGAGCGAAATGTTTTGTACCATTTCCCGTTCATCGGTGATAAATTAATCATCGGCAAGTTCTGTGCTTTGGCAAGAGATATTAAGTTCATCATGAATGGTGCCAATCACAAGTTGGATGGGTTTTCGACTTATCCGTTTCAAATTTTCGGCAACGGTTGGGAGAAAGTAACCCCTCAAACTGGAGAACTGCCATACAAAGGCGATACGACGATCGGTAACGATGTGTGGATTGGCTATGAAGCGGTCATGATGCCAGGGTTGCAGGTGGGAGACGGAGCCATCATTGCAGCAAAGTCAGTTGTTGTAGGCGATGTTTTACCTTATACAATTGTTGGCGGTAATCCAGCCAAGTGCATCCGCCAACGGTTTGATGATGAGACGATCCAAGCATTGCTTAAAGTTGCTTGGTGGAATTGGGAGATCGAGAAAATTACGCGAAATCTGGAGCAGATTGTAGCGGCAGATCTTGAGACTCTGATGAATTGTGAGTAGCAGTGCAGTAGCACAAATCTGTTGGCGCGGCGAGCAAAGTCTTTTCGCTTTTAGGTGTTGTTTATCGCCACTCAACAGACCCGATAAGTAGGGCAAAGTAATCGAAAAACATCCAACTTTTCAACTCTCGAACTTGACGTTTACATGACGGTAACAACTCACATGGAGATTCGTACTATGACGACTACCACTCACCTATCCTCTACCGATCGCTGGCTTCCCCTACCGCTTGCCGCTTGGCAAGACACTTATGAAACGCTGCATCTGTGGACGCAAATCATTGGCAAAATTCGCGTCGCGTTAGCACCCAAAATGAATCACTGGTGGCATTCAACGCTATATGTCACACCACGCGGGCTGACGACTGGGACGATGCCCGATGGTTCCCGTAGCTTTGAGATCGCCTTTGACTTCTTACAACATCAACTCCTAATTGAAACGAGCGATGGCATAGTGCGAACGATCGCCCTCGCTCCTTGCTCTGTGGCTGCTTTCTATCGAGCCGTGATGAGTACCTTAAAAGACATGGGCATCGAAGTCCGGATCTGGACGATGCCGCAGGAAATAGCTGACCCTATTCCCTTTGAGCAAGACGAGCAACATGCGGCTTACGATGCAGAATCTGCCCAACGGTTTTGGCAAATTCTGATGCAAGCCGATCGTCTGCTGACCGACTTCCGCGCCCGCTATGCTGGCAAGTGTAGTCCAGTCCATTTCTTCTGGGGCAGCTTTGACCTAGCAGTGACGCGCTTTTCGGGACGACGTGCGCCCGAACATCCGGGTGGAGTGCCCCACATGGCAGATTGGGTGACGCGAGAAGCCTATTCGTATGAGGTAAGCAGTTGTGGTTTTTGGTTTGGCGGTGGCTCGATTGAAGCCTCGTTCTACGCTTACGCCTATCCGGCACCAGGGGGCTTCAAAGATTATCCGATCCAACCGCCAGCAGCCTTTTACAGCCCAGACATGCAGGAATTCATGCTGCCTTATGAAGCAGTACGGCAAGCTGACGATCCAGAGGCAATGGTAATGGCATTCCTGCAAAGCACTTACGAGGCAGCAGCTAACTTAGCGCATTGGGATCGGGCCTCATTAGATTACCAACCAGTTGTTAAGGGCTAACCTGACGAGGTTATGTCGCCAATTAGAGTGGCGATTGCATAAAAAGCCATAGAAGTCATCAAATTCAAAGTTCGGCAGCGATCGCCCTGTCTGGCTTCATCCCACTCTACTTCGACTCAAATCAGGAGCCTTCTTCATGAACCTACTTAATTAACTATTGAAGATTTGTGTGCTGAAGCAGCTAAATTTGCTGAAATAGAATCTTTATCAGTTGGGAGCCAGATCGGCTGGTAGTTACCCGCGATCGCAATTAACTACCGATAGTGTGTTTGCGACGATCGCCTGAGAAATCCTGTGATAATACCATCAATGCAGGCATGACAGTAGGGGTGAGGATGGTAGAAAATGCTAACCCACCAGTTAAAGCAATCCCTAAACCCTGATACAATTCCGATCCCTGTCTGGGAAAGATTGCTAGGGAAATTACCCCAAAAATGCTCGTACCTGCGGACATAAAAATCGGTCGCAATCGATCGCGCGTTACATTGTAGAGGGATTCGGATTTGGGATCTTTCGATCGCGTAGCGTCCGCTGTCTTGAAAAGGTGCCCTGCTCAAACTTCCAGCTAATTTCTCGACCCAACTGCGGCAGCACAAAATTCACACAGCGATGTTCATCGATCGCGGCTGGACTGTTCGGTATCCCTGCGCGTTCCAAATAGCTAGGAGCTGCACAGGTGATTGGATAAGCCGTCCCCAAGACCTGCATTGCCAAACGGCTATCGCTACCTAACCCCACTCGTACCGTCGCATCAATGCCTTCTTCAATCAAGTCACTCATGCGATCGCTAAATGAAACATTGAAGATTAAGTCGGGATACAGATCTGCCAATGTGGCTAGTCTTGGGGCAATATACATCTTCCCCAAAGCGATCGAAAAATTAAGCCGGAGGGTGCCTTTAGGTTGGGATTGCGACTGCTTGACTTCTAGTTCGATCGCCTCTAGATCGTCCAAAATCTGCTGGCACCGCCGATAGAATATCGTTCCATCCTCCGTTAGAGTCAAGCTCCGTGTCGTCCGTTGCAAGAGCCGAATGCCTAAGTCATCCTCCAACCGCGCCACCGCCCGACTCACTGCCGACGGCGACATGCTCAACTGGCGTGCTGCTTCAGAAAAGCTTTGGTATTGAGCCGATCGTAGGAAAATAATCAGACTCTTGAGCTTATCCATCTTTGCGTTTTTTGCATAACTGATTTGAATCTTAACCCCTTTTTCTCAGCTAGAACAAAGAATATATTGGGTACATCAAGTAATTCACCCAACCGGAGTTTAGTTATGACTACGATCGCCCTCATCACTGGTGCCAACAAAGGTATTGGTCTGGAAACAGCCCGTCAACTGGCCGCCAAAGGCATTCACGTCATCATCGGTGCCCGCGATGCTGCCAAAGGCGAAGCCGCTGCTCAAACATTGCAGGCAGAAGGATACAAAGCAGATTTTATTCCCCTCGAAGTCAGCAATGAAGCTAGTGTGAAACAAGCGGCGCAGACTGTGACCGATCGCTATGGCAAACTCGACATCTTAGTCAACAACGCGGGCATTCACCCCGAATTTGCTCAAGGCGTTTTTAGCTTTGAACAGATGTCTTTAGAACTGTTGATGCAAGTCTATCAAACTAACTTCTTCGGCCCTTTTCTGGTCACGCGGGAGTTCTTACCACTACTGGGCAAATCCGAAGCTGGTCGGATTGTGAACACCTCATCTTCGGCTGGTTCCCTCACCGACCAATCGAATCCAGAGTCGCCTTACTATGGTGTGAACACCGCTGGCTACAATTCATCCAAAACTTCCCTCAACGCTCTGACTGTTCAATTAGCCAAACAGCTTACTGGCACCAATATCAAGGTCAACTCTGCTTGTCCGGGCTGGGTACAGACTGATATGGGAAGTGCAGCGGCACCACGTACCGTCCAACAAGGCGCAGGCATCATCATCAAACTGGCGACCTTACCCAACGATGGCCCCAATGGTGGATTCTTCAATGAAGCTGGCGCGATCGGTTGGTAGAGGCTAAAAACATGGATTTATTTACACCCATCCAAGTCGGTGCCACTCAATTAAAAAATCGGATTGTGATGGCACCAATGACCAGATCGCGTGCTGATGCCGATCGATCGCCCAATTCCTTAATGGCTGAATACTATAGCCAGAGAGCTGCCGCAGGCTTAATTATTGCGGAAGCAACCCAAATTTCTGAGCAAGCCGCAGGTGCCATTAATACACCTGGCATCCATACAGCCCAACACATCCAAGGTTGGCGACTCGTCACTGATGCTGTCCATGCCCAAGGCAGTAAAATCTTCCTTCAACTCTGGCACACAGGCCGCGCTTCTCACCCAGACTTCCAACCAAATGGTGCAATTCCTGTCTCAGCTTCGGCAGTTACACCCGCTGGCGAAATCCACACCCCCAGCGGTAAGAAATCTTTCGTTCGACCCCGTGCTCTAGAACTGGATGAAATTCCCGCGATCGTTCAAACCTATGCTGAAGCGACCAAACGCGCTCAAGCCGCTGGGTTTGATGGGGTGGAAATCCATGCAGCCAATGGATATTTAATCGACCAATTTCTGCGGGATGGTGTAAATCAGCGCACCGATGCCTATGGTGGTAGTATCGACAATCGGCTGAGGTTGTTGTTGGAGGTGACAGAATCAGTCGTCAATGCTTGGAGTGTCGATGCTCCAGGGGAGCGGCTAGGCCAACGGGTAGGCGTTCGCCTGTCTCCGAAAAATCCCTATTTGGATATGCGCGATAGCGATCCTAATTCATTATTTACTGCTGCTGCGAGTGCCTTAAATCAGTTTAACTTAGCCTATCTCCATGTGGCTGAAGGTGTGCCAGGACAATTCCTAGCAGGTGAAGATGAACCTGCTACACCGCTGATGCGCGATGTCTATCAAGGATTATTAATCGCCAATGGGGGCTATGATTTTAACCAAGGCACCACCGCAGTTACTAGTGGTGAGGTAGATCTAATTGCTTATGGGATGCCCTTTCTTGCCAATCCCGATTTACCAGAGCGGTTTCGATCGGGTGCTAGATTAAATCCCCCGAACCCTCTCACTATATACGCTCAAGGTGCAGCAGGCTACACCGACTATCCTTTTTTGGCGGTAACAATATGAACAACAAACGCGCTTTAGTTACAGGTGGTAATCGCGGCATTGGTTTTGCAATTGCTCAAGGTCTACTGGCTCAAGGTTACGAAGTGATTATTACGGCTCGATCGATCGACTCGGCTAGCAAAGCTGCTGAAAAGTTAAGCGAAAAAGCAATTTCATTGGAACTGGATGTGAGTGACGATCGATCTATCGATCGGGCAATTGCAGTTTTAACCCAGCAAATAGATCGACTGGATGTTTTGATTAATAACGCCGGAATTTACCCTGACAAACAAGTTGATAGCCTCACCATCTCTCGCGAATTGCTCAATACGGCAATGCAGACCAATACCTTTGGTGTAATTCAGATGGTGCAAGCCTGTCTACCACTGCTTGAAAAATCTGCCGATGCCAGAATAATCAATGTTTCTAGCGGGATGGGTGCACTCGATAGTTTAACTACAACGGCAACTAGCTACAGTTTATCAAAACTGGCATTAAATGGTGCAACGGTGATGTTATCGCAGTCTCTGAAAGCTAAGAATATCGTCATCAATGCCATGTGTCCAGGCTGGGTGAGAACTGATATGGGTGGAGCATCGGCAGATCGATCTCCTGAGCAGGGTGCTGATACGGCAATTTGGTTAGCAACTGAGGCATCTCATAGTGAGACTGGAAAGTTTTGGCGCGATCGTAAAGTCATTTCCTTCTAGGTGCATCGATCTTAATCAGTAGACAAACTGGAATCAGCCGTTACATAACAATCCGCTTGCACACCGACCGGATCGAGGCTATCAGTTGGATCGAGGAATCACTGACGGCGGGTGAAGTGGGGCGTTATAACGAAGCTAGTAATCTTGGATCGACCATCAATCCAATTTATAAAACCCACTAACTACCAATAATGTGTTTGCGACGATCGCCTGAGAAGTCCTGTAATAATGCCATCAATGCCGGAACTACCGTGGGAGTAAGGATCGTGGAAAATGCTAACCCACCAGTGAGCGCAATCCCCAGCCCTTGATACAACTCCGATCCCTGTCCGGGAAAGATTGCTAGCGGTACTATCCCCAAGATGCTCGTACCTGCGGACATAAAGATCGGTCTCAAGCGATCTCGCGTTGCATTGTAGACGGATTCGGATTTGGGATCTTTCGTTCGCATAGCGGACGCTACGCGAACGGGAGATCCCGACCCTCATCTACTAACAGTTATTACAAACAATCTCGAAATCAAGCCACCATTCTCCAGGATATTTAGGCAGAATAAATTCACTAACGAGTTATGCTACTGGATGGTTTTTCATAATCATCAAGCTATCTTTTAGCCGCTCCAGTCCACTAACCAAAGATCCACAGACATCTCGAACGATCCGTACTCATCCGATCTGGAAGAATACAACCCATCATTTACAATTGAGTGAGACGGAATATTATCCTTTGAACTTAGACTGAGGCTTTTTTATGTTAAATGTGACGGTTGACGAAATTCAGCGCGATCCCTCAAAATATTTGCGTCAAGTGGAGGCAGGTGAAACTTTTGTCATTCTTCAAGCAGATAAAGCGATCGCTGAACTTAGACCTATTTCGTTAAGTGGTAAGCAGTTACGACCGTTTGGTCTGTGTGCTGGTGAGTTCACCGTCCCTGAAGATTTTGATGAACCCTTGCCAGAAGAAATTTTGAGCGCGTTTGAAGGCAAATGAGAATTTTGCTAGATACACATATTTTTTTGTGGTTCATCAGTGGCGATAGTCAGTTACCCACTGCTGTTCGGGATGCGATTCGCGATCTGTGACAATGAGGTTTATTTAAGTGCAATTTCGGTCTGGGAAGCAATTGTCAAATACCAGTTGGGCAAATTACCTCTGCCAGAGCATCCCGAAACATATTTACCCAAGCAGCGCGATCTACATCAAATTGCCAGTCTTGCTCTTGATGAAAGCAGTGTGATGCAATTGGCTAAATTGCCCCCATTACATCGCGATCCATTTGACAGAATGCTTATTTGTCAAGCCTTGCAAAACGATCTCACAATTGCGACAGTAGATTCAGCCGTTCGTGCTTACCCAGTCAGCGTAATGTAGCGACGCAGCCCAACAACGCTGTTGCAGTAGACTGCCAAAACTCACTGATATGGAGGCGAAGGATGTTTGCAGCCTCTGAACAGCAACGTTATAACGAAGCTAGTAATCTTCGATCGACCATCAATCCAATTTATAAAATCCACTAACTACCAATAATATGTTTGCAACGATCGCCTGAAAAATCCTGCAATAATGCGATCGATGCGGGAACTACAGTAGGGGTGAGGATGGTGGAGAATGCTAACCCAGCAGCGATCGCAATTCCCAGCCCTCGATCGAATGCCGATCGCTGTCAGGGAAAGATTGCTAGCGGTACTATGCCTAAGATGCTCGTACCTACGGACATAAAAATCGATCGCAATCGATCGCGAGTTGCATTGTAGACGGATTCGGATTTGGGATCTTTCGTTCGCGTAGCGTCCGCTATGCGGAATCGATTCCGCACAGCGAAAAGTGCGGGAACAGGGCTTTGCCCAAGTGGAGCACCTTTTCAAGACAGCGGACGCTACGCGAACGGTAGATCCCAAGCTTAATCTACTAAAAGTTATTACAATCAATCTCGAAATCGATCTACCAGTCTCCAGGGTGATTATACTGAATTTATTCTGCCTAAATACCCAAATCGGGGCTATTAGGTGGAAATTTGTCCATCTAATTACCCCAAATGGGGGTATGAGACTGATGCTGTCAGTCTAAATAATAGTTAGCCTACTGTAGGCTACATTGTTTTGGAAGAACTTATAATTATCAACATGAATGACCACAGCGTATGGCGGATTTCGTTGGCTCACAAAATCGCTCCTGCTTTCACTGCTAACCCCGCAGTCGAAGCATGTTTTGTATTTGGCTCGGCGGCATTAGGGATTTCAGACCAGTATTCCGATCTTGAATTAGCCTTTGTCTGGTCACACCTGCCGTCCGCCGAAGAGTTGCAAGCCACAGCACAAAGTGTTGGTGTCAAAGGCTGGGAAATTGAGCCGTATGGGGAAGCAAAGCAGAGATGGTTAGAGCAGTTTTACATGCACGGCATGAAAGTCGAAGCGGGTCATTGGACACGCGAGATGATAGACAACCTTGTGATTGATGTTGTTGAGCGTTACGATGTGTCGCAATACGAACTTGTGTTTGAGAAACAAGCGATCGCATTTCATCTTCAACGCGCAGTGGTTCTTCAAGGCGAAGACATCATTAAACAGTGGCAAACTCAGCTTTCTCCTTATCCTGAAGAACTTGCAGTTGCGATGGTTCAAAAGCATCTGAATTTCCGCCCGTTTGATGGTCAACACATCTTGACCGATCGCCTTGAGATTCCGATGCTATACGAGAACAAATGCGCCATTGTGCGAAGGCTGCTCAACATCCTATTCGGGCTGAACCGCATTTATCATCCCGGCTTCAAGTGGACACGCTACTGGGCTGAAGAAATGAGCATCAAACCGTCTAGTTTTTTCAATCGACTAGAGCGTGTTTTTCAAGCTGAAGCTGTAAGCGGAATTCATGAGCTACGCCAACTGGTTGAGGAAGTTCTCGATCTTGTGGAAAGAACCTTACCACAAGTCGATCTCAAGCAGCAGCGCGAGATATTCGATCGGACTTACCCCAGGTGGGAGTTGCCAGTCGATGACTAAACTTCAAGCTCTCAGTAAACAGGCTAACAATCCCAATGCACCGGAACAAGGTCAAGTGATTGGTGAGTTGCAAAGGTTTCTGTTTCCGGTGATTGGGGTTGTTAGAAGGAAGCTAGTAATCTCGGAGCGTTGGCGTAGCCTACCGTAGGTAATCGCCAATCCAATTTATAAAATCCACTAACTACCGATCGGGTGTTTGCGACGATCGCCTGAGAAATCTTGTAATAATGCCATCAATGCCGGAACTACCGTGGGTGTGAGGATGGTGGAAAATGCTAACCCACCAGTCAGCGCAATTCCCAGCCCTTGATACAACTCCGATCCCTGTCCGGGAAATAATGCTAGCGGCACTATTCCCAAGATGCTCGTACCTGCGGACATAAAAATCGGTCGCAATCGATCGCGTGTAGCATTGTAGAGGGATTCGTCGTACTTTTGCCCTTCCGCTTGAAGCTGGAGTACTCGCTCGACGATCAAGATCGCATTATTGACGACCACCCCAGTCAAAATCAAGAATCCCAGTCCCGTAATCATATCCAAGGGCACGATGACCCCAGGAATCCAATTAGCAACCACCAGACTCAATAGTGCGCCAGTCAATCCCATCGGTACGGTTGCCATAATCACCAGCGGATACAGGAACGATCGATATAGAGCCACCAGCAGTAAGTAGGTAATAATTACCGAGAACGCAAAAGCCGCAGCGAGTTGACTGACGGTT
>NZ_JANMZA010000598.1:0-6668 GCF_031382685.1 Chamaesiphon sp. OTE_8_metabat_110
ATTATTCATCACCTAACAGCAACACTTCAGCTCCGCCTCGTCTCCCCTCTCCCATCTACCCTCTCCCATCTACCCTCTACCCTCTACCCTCTACCCTCTACCCTCTACCCTCTACCCTCTTGATGAGCGGGAAGACGCACCTTAAATAGACTACCTGCTCCAGAGTTAGAGGTGACGGTAATCGTGCCAGAGTGGGTAGTGATGATGCGTGCGACTAGGTGTAGCCCTAAGCCGCTACCAGATTGGCGATGTTTGCCAGTCCGAAACCGTTCAAAAATGGTCTGCTGTTCTTCTGCGGACATGCCTAGCCCTGTATCGCGAACGTCGATCGTGACCCATCCATTCATCGCGACGGCATCTTCGATCTGTGCGGGTTCAAAGCCGAGCTTGAGTTGAACGTGACCGACGTCAGTAAACTTGAGACCATTCCCGACTAAATTGGCGACCGCGCGGCGAATTTCTTGACAGTCACCCAAAACTTTCAGGGAAGTAGGATCGGGGACATCGCTAGTCGCCGTTAGCTCGATCGATTTGTACAGTGCTAGCGGTTGCAGTTGTTCGATCGTGGCTTGGATGATGTCCCACATATCGCACTTGGTCATCGTCAGCGCTTTATTGCCAGACTCATAACGGTTTACTTCTAGGATCGTATTGACAAGTTCGAGGAGGTTTTGGTTGCTGCGGCTCATCGCGTCTAGCGCCTCTTGCATGGAGTCAGACAGCGGACAAAAAGCCTCTTTCTCGAACAAACCGAACATGATATTTGCGGCGACTAGCGGCGTTCGCAAGTCATGGGTGAGGTGGGAGATAAAATCTTCGCGTTGGAGGTTTTGGATTTCGATTTGCTCGCGCTGTTCTTCGAGAGCGCGGTTTTGTTCTAGCAGTAATTTGTTAGTTTCTTGGAGCTGTTGCGCGGCGATGATGGAGTCGCGTTCGGCACGATTGAGCCGAATGGCATTCCGCAGGATTTGGGCGAGATTGGGCGGGTTAACCAGCGATTTGGGGAGGTAGTCAGTGGCACCTGCTTTCATCAGATCGACGGCAATCCGCTCGTCGCCTTGTCCGGTGAGGACTACTAGGGGATGTTGGACGTCGAGCTTGACAGCGTACTGTACCAGGGCTAGACCGTTTTCATCGGGTAGTCCGTAGTCTACAAAGGTGCAATCATACTCGTTTGCTTCTAATAAGGCAAGCGCTTCGGCACAATTGGCGGCTTCACTCACCGTTATTGTCATCCCAGATTTGAGCAGAGCGCGTCTGACCGCCATGCGATCGACTTCATCATCATCGACGATTAGGATGTGTAGAGATTCTTCCATTCCAGGTGAGTTTTGTAAAGTGGGAAATATGGATTTAAGATTTTTTTGTAGGGGTGCCCCTGTCTTGACGTTTTTTTATTCGGGGGTTCCCCCGAATAAAAACGTCGCTGTCTTGAAAAGGTGCTTCACTGGCGGAGTTGGGTCGGTCATTTTCCCGATCCGTGACCCATACCCAAGCGGGGGGAACCCCAGAGATAAAAACGCCGCTTGTGGGTACCCTTCATCGATGTGGGGTAAGCACAAGGCATTACCCCTACATAAATTGTTGGTGGTGCATCATGGATCGATTCAGCAACACCAGCACCGCATTGTGTATCAAGCCCTGATTTCCAGTCTCCGGGCTACTCTCATCTCTAACTGACGTTAGCTTGAGCAGGAAAACCACAATCGTACTCCCCTTTTCAAGGTATCGCTTCCACAGCGGGTGTGGCTAATTATACAAATATTTTATAATTTATTATGTATTATGATGACATGGCTTATATGGTGTTGGTATCGATGCTCATTCTGAGCGGCTACGCCAACAGCAACCAGATCGCAGTCCGATCGAAGCTTCGTTCGGGATAGCGCCAAGCATCCAGACATGCGGAGATCTTAGGTCATCTCGCAGAGTGTCCAATATTTATTGAGAGTAACCATCAGTTCTACAAAGGTATTGAAGGTGACGGGTTTGAGAATATAGCCAGCAACATTGAGATCGTAGGCTTGAACCCGGTCGCGTTCTTCGTTCGAGGTGGTGAGGACGACAACGGGAATGTGCCTAATCGCCGGATCTTGGCGTAGTTCGTGCAAAAATTCTAGCCCATTCATTTTGGGCATATTTAAGTCGAGTAAGATCAAGCGTCGATCGGCAGGAATCAAAGACGGCTGTTCGGGAGTATCTCGCAACATCGCGAGCGCTTCGATGCCATTGCCAGCGATGAATAGGGGGTTGGTAATATTGCCTTTTTTAAATGCGCGTTGGACGGTCATGATGTCTACTTCATCATCTTCGACCAGTAAGATATTTAACATTAGGTTTTCGATCATTGTGCCTGAGCAATAGTGTTGTCCTTGTCAATAACTGGCTGTTTGGGCCAAGTAAATCGAAATATCGCCCCTTTGCCAGCCAAAGATTGTAACTCAATTGTGCCCCCTTCTGCCGTAACGATCTTTTTGACGATCGCTAGCCCTGCGCCGATGTTTTCCTGGAGATCGCGAGCTTTGAGGGTTTGAAAGATCGTATAGATTCTTTTTTGATATTGGGGTTCGATGCCATCGCCATCATCAGCGATCGCAAATTCATAGCGATCCCCGAGATCTTTTGCTGATATCTCGATTATACCCACTTTAGTCGGGTGATGGCGGATCGCATTATCGATGAGATGACTGAATACCTGTTCGAGTGGCTGTTGTCGTGCCTGCAACGTCGGCAGCGACGTGGTAATTTTGATGGTAAAGGTGTCTGGCGGCGCGAGTGCATCGATAACTTTGGTGACGAGGCGCTGGACATCCACTGTTATCACTGGTGTATTGACTCGCCCGACGCGGGAGTATTCGAGCAAACTGTTGAGCAGCGCCTGCATCCGGTAGATGCGGCTGCGGAGCAAGTGCATTTGCGCTCGCGTCTCGGGGGAGATGTGCTCGTCGAGATCTTCTTCGATCCACTCAGAGAGGCTGGCAACCGCACGTAAGGGGGCTTTGAGGTCGTGAGAGGTAATATAGGCAAACTGATCGAGTTCGCGGTTGCTGTGGCTCAAGGAGAGGTTGCTGGCAATCAGCGAGTTATTTAGCTCCGCCATTTCGACGGCTTTGGCGGCGAGGGCGCTGGCGGCTTGGGTGCGGGCGCTGATGTCGCGGAAGATGGCGATCCGATCGTCATCTAGCTCGATATTGTTCATCGAGACTTCGAGCGGAAAAACTTCCCCATTCTTGCGTCGTCCCACCGCCTGCACGATCTGTCCGGTGGGGGTAAGTTCGGAGAGGGCACAGGGCAAATAAAATAACAGCTTGCGGGTGGCTTCATCCTCTTCAGACAAGAGTCGCTGCCATTCCCAGCCGATAACTTCAGCGGCTGTGTAGCCAAACATCTGTTCGGCGGCGGGATTGAAAGTTTCGATCTGTCCTTGGGGATTGACGACGATCGCCCCATCGACGATATTGGAGACGATCGCTTCAATCAGGCTGCGACTCTCTCTGAGACTGATCTCGCGATCGCGTAACTCTTTGGTCAAGTCTTGCAGCAGCCGGATCGTCAGGATCGTGCCGAATAAGCTCAGCGCAATACCATACCACATCGCCGTAGCATTAAAATCTTGCTGATCTTTGAGTATTTCCGCGCGAATTTTCAGCACCCGCTGTTCTTCAGCTTCAAATTTGCCAATCTCACTCCGAAAGCGATCCATCACTTGTTTGCCAGCCAGCATCCGATCGATATCGGCTGGCGTGGTGGCACCATTACTTTCATCCACCTGCCGGACGAGACTTTGGAGATGAGCGAGCCTTGCACCAGCAAGCTGGTTGAGGAGTCGAACTTGACGTTCTTGGTCGGGACGATCTCGCACGAGATCTTCTAATTCCTTGAGGTCGGAGCCGATCTTCTTGCTGGCGCTTTGATATGGTTCGAGAAACAGCGGTTTTTTGCTAACGTAGTAACCCCGCACGCCCGTTTCGGCATTGAGGAGACTAATCAGCGTACTCTGACTTTTGGCTAAGACTTGATTGGTATACTCGACATAGCTTTGGGCTTCAACCATCCGTTGGCGGAGTAGGGTGTAAGTAACCACCGACCCCATTAAACACACTAAGGGGATAGCAATAACAACACTACCCCGATATTCGATCGGGAGGTGGTACCAATAATTTTTTAACTGCTGCCAAACGGATTTCATGAACTGCGCTACACAAAGCAATTGACGTGAATCCCCCTGAGCCATCTTAAGCATGAGGCTGGGCGATTTAGATCTAGAAGCGAAGTCTAAGAGAATGTCTGAAAAGATTTTATGTCTTCGATCGTAGTTCTGAATTCTCTAACTCCCTTGCAGAGGATGTTTGAAAAGTCTAATTGCTCCGTTCACAGTGGGCAAATCCCCCTGTCTTGTCTCCCTAAACCGTCGGGGAACAAAGGCGTGCGGGAGCCGCTAAATCCCCCTTAAAAAGCGACCCAAATCACGCGGAGGTTCCCGACCCGTTTGGGTCAGCGATTCGCGATCCGTAGGGTTTCCCGTTCGCGCAGCGTCTCCGAAGGAGAGGGTTTAGCGAATCAAGACAAGACAGCGGATGCAATCGCGCTGAGGTTTCGTCAGCGTGCGTTGCACCAAGCAGGGAGACTAAGATCCGGATTTTAGCCCCCTTTTTAAGGGGGTTGGGGGATTTAGATCTAGGAACGGAGCAACAGCCGACTCGTGTATACATCCTGCCTTTGAGAAGAGACTTCCATATTTCCAGGTATCCTTTAAGCTGCCGAAAGTGCTGTGGCTACAGGTGTCAACCAGGTAAACCTGAGCTGAGTTCCTGCGCCCAGATCGGATGATAGCTCGATATTACCACCTTCAGTTTCAACAATCTTTTTGACGATCGCTAGTCCCATACCCGTACGATCGGCTTTTTTACCCAGCGTATTAAAGATTCCAAACACAAACTCGTGTTGTGCAGGTGGAATCCCAGGCCCATCGTCGGTAATGGTAAACTCATAACCCTCAGCCAACGGCTGACTGCTAATCTGAATATTACCATCGTCGCGATGATGGTGGGCGATCGCATTGTCGATTAGTTGCGAGAATACCTGCTGGAGCGACCAGCGTTTGGTATCCAGTATCGGTAGACCTGGATCGATTTCGATCGTAAAGCCAGCGGGCGGTGCTAGCAATGCTACAACGTCACTTACCAATTTTACGACAGTTACCCGCTCGATGTTAACCTCCATTCGGCTGATGCGCGAATAAAAGAGTAATCCATCGATCAGTGCTTCCATTCTACCGACCCGCGTGCGGAGTAGCTGCAATTGCTCGCTGCTTTCTTGGGCGAGTTCGCCCATCAGATCGTCTTCAATCCACTGCGAGAGGTTAGTTACCGCGCGTAAGGGTGCCTTGAGATCGTGAGAGATCGTATAGGTAAATTGGTCGATTTCCCGTTCGCGTCGATCGACTAATGCCATCATTTGGGTCAATAATGTATTTAGCCGCTCGATTTCTGCTGCGCGATCTTTTGCTGCTAATTCAGCATTTTTGCGATCGTCGATGTCTGTATGGAAGCCCATCCATTTTTGGACGGTACCATCTGGATCGAACACAGGTACGCCATGTACTCGCATCCAGCGATAGTAATCGTCGCGGTGATGCAGGCGATACTCGGCTTCAAACGTCATGTGGTCTGTAGGTGCCATTGCGGCTCGCTCTACCGCTGTCTGCCAAGCTAGCCGAACGCGATCGCGATCTTCAGGGTGCAGGGCATTCAGCCAGCCCCCACGCTGAATCGACTCCAGCGGTTGTCCGGTAAATGCCGACCATTGGGGGATTTCCGCCTGAACTTCCCCCCGAGCGTCAGTTTCCCACAGGATTGCCGCAACTCCTTGAATCAGAGTTTGATACCGCTCGATCGGATCGGTGACGATCTGAGGGTAACGATCGGCATTGTTGTCCGGAGAATGGTTCACACTGATTGTTGTCCTCCCAGTTCAATAAGTTATTATTGTAGTTAAATCGCATTTAAATATAACACTGAAAAAGTAGTTAATCGATTGGGTATGTGTAACTGATACAGTAGGTATAAACTAGATTTCATTTAGTCCCACTCTGGTTAAAGGTTGGTTATTATGAGCGATATCCGTGTAGTTTTGATCGAAGACCACGACGTTGTTCGGATCGGACTACGGACTGTGTTGCAGATCCAAGAAGGGATTCAGGTCGCCGGGGAAGCCAGCAATGGCACTCAAGGATTGACATTGTTACAAACAACTCAAGTCGATGTTGCTTTAGTTGATGTGGGTTTACCGGGCATAGATGGGATCGAATTAACCCAACAATTTCGGAAGTTTCAAAAAGACCATCCCGAATCAACTACCAAAATCATCATGCTGACGATGCTCGGGACGGAAGATACCGTCTTAGCTTCCTTCGCTGCGGGAGCTGATTCTTACTGTATGAAAGATATCGGCATCGAACAACTCATCGAAGCAATTAAGATGACCCACGCTGGTAATGCGTGGATCGATCCAGCAGTTGCCAGCATCGTCCTCCGCCAAGTCAGATCGAGTATCGTCCAACCCACCAGCCAAAAACAAACGATCGAGATTAGGTCGTTAGAGCCGGAATACGAGCAGGTATTAGCATCAGATCCAGTCACCGATCGCGAACGCGAAGTCCTCGAACT
>NZ_JANMZA010000603.1:0-3576 GCF_031382685.1 Chamaesiphon sp. OTE_8_metabat_110
AACGATCGACATTGCAACAGGCTTGTCTTTCCAACGAACTAGGTTCGCAAGTGGAGTCCGCTCGTGTGCCCAGACAACAGTTTCGATCAACTCTTGCCAGTAACCACGCCAGCTAATTAAGAACATAAAGCCAGTCGCCCAAACTAGGTGTCCGAAGAGGAACATCCATGCCCATACAGACAGGTTGTTCATCCCGTAAGGGTTGTAACCGTTAATTAACTGTGAGGAGTTCTGCCAGAGGTAATCGCGTAACCAACCCATTAAATAAGTCGAAGACTCATTGAATTGAGCGACGTTACCTTGCCAAATACCTAAGTGTTTCCAGTGCCAGTAGAATGTTACCCAACCGAGGGTGTTTAACATCCAGAACATTGCCAGGTAGAACGAATCCCAACCGGAGATGTCACAAGTACCACCACGACCGGGGCCATCACAAGGGAAGGCGTAGCCGAAGTCTTTCTTGTCGGGCATTAATTTGGAACCACGGGCGTCCAGCGCACCTTTGACAAGAATCAAGGTGGTGGTGTGGAGTCCGAGTGCGATCGCATGGTGGACTAAGAAGTCACCAGGGCCGATGGTTAAGAACAAGGAGTTCGTACCGGAGTTGATGGCATCCAACCAACCGGGCAGATAAACTGCACTGCTGGTAGAAGCTAAACTATCTGCGTTTGAAAGTAAGGTATCAAAACCGTAAAGTAGTTTACCGTGAGAGCTTTGAACGAATTGTGCGAACACGGGTTCGATCAAGATTTGCTTCTCAGGTGTACCAAAGGCAACTACAACGTCATTATGCACGTAGAGGCCGAGGGTATGGAAGCCTAAGAATAGAGACACCCAGCTCAAGTGGGAAATAATTGCCTCTTTGTGCTCTAGCATCCGCGAAAGCACGTTGTTCCGGTTTTGCTCTGGATCGTAGTCACGAACCCAGAAGATCGCACCGTGAGCGAAGGCACCAACCATCAGGAATCCAGCAATGTACTGGTGGTGGGTGTA
Organism: Chamaesiphon sp. OTE_8_metabat_110; assembly: GCF_031382685.1. Classification (NCBI taxonomy): domain Bacteria; kingdom Bacillati; phylum Cyanobacteriota; class Cyanophyceae; order Gomontiellales; family Chamaesiphonaceae; genus Chamaesiphon; species Chamaesiphon sp. OTE_8_metabat_110. Next base: position 994 of record NZ_JANMZA010000603.1, read on the forward strand.
TAGCGAAGCTTGGGTGGTAAAGTCCTGTGCCAAGAACGCATAAGGCGGCATGGAGTACATGTGTTGAGCCACCAGGGAGGTGATCACACCGAGCGAAGCCAATGCCAACCCGAGTTGAAAGTGAAGGGAGTTGTTGATCGTATCATAAAGACCTTTATGACCGTCACCGAGTCTGCCTCCGGGTGGTTTGTGAGCATTGAGGATATCCTTAATGCTGTGACCGATCCCAAAGTTAGTCCGGTACATGTGCCCAGCCACGATGAAAATCACCGCGATCGCTAGATGGTGATGCGCCATATCAGTCAACCACAAGGATTGAGTCTGGGGATGGAAACCACCTAAGAAAGTCAAGATTGCCGTACCAGAACCTTGGGAAGTCCCAAAGATCTGTTGAGCGGTATCAGGATTTTCGGCATATACGCCCCAGTTACCTGTGAAGAAGGGTTGTAACCCTGCTGGGTGAGGTAGTGTACTGGTGAAATTGTCCCAACCAACGTGCTGACCGCGAGATTCGGGGATGGCAACGTGGACTAAGTGACCAGTCCAAGCCAGAGAACTCACACCAAACAAACCAGATAAATGGTGGTTGAGGCGAGACTCAGCATTCTTGAACCAAGACAAGCTGGGACGGAATTTAGGTTGTAGGTGCAACCAACCAGCGAACAACATGACTGAAGCTAGGAGGAGTAAGAAGATCGACCCCATGTACAAGTCTTGGTTCGTTGTCATCCCGATCGTGTACCACCATTGGTAAACGCCAGAATAAGCAATGTTTACTGGATTGGATGCGCCGCCTTGGGTGAAAGCATCAACAGCAGGTTGACCAAAGTGCGGATCCCAAATTGCGTGAGCGATCGGACTGACATTGAGCGGATCTTTAATCCACTGCTCAAAGTTGCCTTGCCAAGCTACGTGGAACTGGTTGCCAGATGCCCAGAGGAAGATGATGCCCAGATGACCGAAGTGAGTTGCGAAAATCTTTTGGTAAAGATTTTCCTCAGTCATGCCATCGTGGCTTTCAAAGTCATGTGCCGTGGCAATCCCGTACCAGAGCCGACGGGTAGTCGGATCTTGAGCGAGGTCTTGGCTAAATTTAGGGAATTTAGTTGCCATAGTTTTCTTATCAGATTTCCTCGCTGACAGACGAGGTAGTTGCAGTTGGACGATGCTAAGTGCAACCACCTCGTGTGGCATTAATTAGCATCAAATTTAATGATGGTACCGAACCTGGAAATCCAGACTCGATCGGTGACATGTGTCAGAATCGAAATTCCGATCGCTTGCCACCGATAAAAAACATTGTTTCATCAGCCGATCGAGATCGCTCGTGCCAAGAAGAATGCCCAGGTGGTCGCAATACCTCCGAGGAGATAGTGAGCCACACCGACTGCCCGACCCTGAATAATGCTCAGAGCGCGAGGCTGAATTGCAGGGCCGACGTTGAGCTTGTTGTGTGCCCAGACGATCGACTCGATCAATTCTTGCCAGTAACCGCGACCGCTGAAGAGGAACATCAAGCTAAACGCCCAGATGAAGTGCGCGCCCAAGAAGATCAAACCGTAGGCAGACAGAGCTGTACCGTAGGAGTTGATGACTTGAGAAGCTTGTGCCCATAAGAAGTCACGCAACCAACCGTTGATATTGATCGCACTAGCTGCAAAGTTACCACCAGTAACGTGAGACACGGTACCATCGGGAGCAACTGTACCCCAGACATCCGACTGCATTTTCCAACTAAAGTGGAAGATCACAACCGAGATGGCGTTGTACATCCAGAACAGACCGAGGAAGACGTGATCCCAACCAGAAACTTGGCAGGTACCACCCCGACCGGGGCCGTCACAAGGGAATCGGAAGCCCAGACTAGCTTTATCGGGGATTAACCGCGAGCTACGAGCAAACAAGACACCTTTAAGGAGAATGAGGACGGTGACATGAATGGTGAAAGCATGGATGTGGTGAACCATAAAGTCCGCCGTACCCAATACAATCGGCATCATTGCCACTTTGCCACCGACAGCAAGGGTATCGCCACCGAAAGCTAGACTTGCAGTTTGCAGCGCGTTTGGCGCAGTGTTCCCGGCAGCAGCAGTGTGCAGACCTTGAATCCACTGAGCAAATACAGGTTGCAACTGAATTGCCTTATCGGAGAACATATCTTGAGGACGACCCAACGCTTGCATGGTGTCGTTGTGGACGTACAGACCGAAGCTATGGAAACCAAGGAACAAACAGACCCAGTTCAGATGGGAAATAACTGCATCGCGGTGACGCAACATCCGATCGAGTAGATTGTTCTGGTTCATAGCAGGATCGTAGTCCCGCACCATGAAAATACTGGCGTGAGCCGCACCGCCAACGATACAGAAACCGCCAATCCACATGTGGTGGGTAAAGAGCGATAGCTGAGTCGCATAATCGGTAGCAAGGTAGGGATACGGCGGCATTGCATACATGTGTTGTGCCACGATGATGCTGACCGAACCTAACATTGCTAAGTTAATTGCTAACTGAGCGTGCCAAGATGTGGTGAGAATTTCATATAGACCTTTATGACCTTCGCCAGTAAATGGCCCTTTATGA
>NZ_JANMZA010000628.1:0-6747 GCF_031382685.1 Chamaesiphon sp. OTE_8_metabat_110
CGTAGTTGCCGCCAGACCCGTCTGTTACAACCATAACGTTGAAACAGTCCCCCGACTTCAAGATCGAGTGCGCCGGGGGGCAAAATACCGCCGCTCGTTGGATGTTCTCGCCCATGTCAAGGCTCTAGACCCAACTATCCCGACTAAATCGGGATTGATGCTCGGACATGGCGAAACTGAAGCGGAAATTATCGCCACCTTGGAGGATCTCCGCGCGATCGATTGCGACAGGCTGACATTAGGACAGTATATGCGACCGTCACTAGAACACCTACCAGTCGTCAAATACTGGACTCCCGCCGAATTCGATCGCTTGGGCGCGATCGCCACTGAGTTAGGATTTAGCCATGTCCGATCGGCACCCCTAGTCAGAAGTTCTTATCATGCTGGTGAGTAAATTGGGGGATTGACTTTTTTGATTGCGTAGGGTGTGTTTCTGCGCCAGCAAAACGCACCGCCCAGAGGATCGGTGCGTTACACTGACGGGATAACACACCCTACTTTGACTTTTTGCTCTCATCTCCCATCTCCCATCTGTCTTGAAAAGGTGCTCTACTTGGGGAAACCCCTGTTCCCGCACTTTTCGCTCCCATCTCTCCCCGAAATAGTAACTAGATTTACGCCGTAGACTACTAATTATTGACTTTCTTGCCACCGTTATAAATATCGCGCGGCTCGACACCAATTTCTTGGAGATACTTGTAGATGATTTGCAATCTTTGCTCAGCAACAATTGCCCGACTTTCAAGATGGTTGAACTTATCGCTAAGTTCGCCATTTAATCTGAGTTGAGCTTGAAGTTTTTGCTCCAATTTTTTAATAATCGTCCAAGATTGGTCGGGTTGAATATCTTGTTGCTTCTGCTGAATTTTGGCAACTAAATCGATGTCTGTCTGCGGTGGTACTTCAGCGATCGGGTGAGGATCGCTAGCTGCAATTTCCGGCTGAATATGACCAGTCAATTCTGAAGCCTGCTCCTGCATTACCTGCGCCAACCACAGTACTTTATCATCGCGTTTGAGGACGAGTTGACCAGCAATAGTTTTGACCGTAAAAGTGCCAGCACTGACGACAATATGCTGAACCGGATACCAGTTATTCTTAAAGCTAACCAAGATATTCATATTAAACCGCTGTTTATCTTGAAATCTTTCTGTCGGCCACCATTTTTTCCATAAAATTGACGGCTCGGTATGCCAGATCCGATAACCAGCAGGCGTTACATAATGTTTGTATTCAATGAAGCCCGCCCTACTGGCATCACCAAACATGACAAAATCTCGCTCGATCAGCAATCGATCGATTAGTTCTAAAAATGGCGAACCGTGTTTGACAATGACAGTGCGGGGGGTATTGTGTAAATACATAATCGCGATTATCGTTCCGATAGGCTTTGCCAACGGATCGCCATTTCGAGCGAGTAACTGAGACAATCCACCATTTACTTCCAAGCGGAGATTATCGCTAGCTAAGAGTTGCTTACTACCTTGGATGAACTTTTCGATCAGTTGGCGATCGTCTAGCTCGAAAATATTAGATTTTGGAGATTTCTCGCTAATCATCTGTGTTTATTTAGGGTGTAGGAATAAATGGTGGTAGACGGGTCAGTTAAAACCCTGTCAGTTAACATAATTTGTCACAGTAGGCTCACTCGACAGCCTCAGAAGATCGAGCTGCAAGCGAGAGCTTTGCGATCGTGTGGGCATTGTTGATGATGAAGTTATCGCGATCGCGATGATTATTCTTTGACCCAATCATAACTGCGCGATCGAGCAGTTGATATCCGACAAAAGTAGGAGATTATCGATTATCGATCGCGATCTTTGATGCAGCTTGGAGTAGTTACATTACTCCTACTACACTCTAAAATACCCAGTTTCAGCCCTGATTCGTTATTTAGTTAGGGAATAGGGGATAAGAGATAGGGGATAGGGGATAGGCGTACCGCCTGGGGGTCGAGATATTTCATGAAAAAACCACCTTACTCGTATCATGAGTAAGGTGGTTTGAAGAGGGTTACGCTCTAGCTAGCTAGAACTGCTTTAGGCTGAGCTGCTTCTTTGCGACCAGTTTCGCGATCGATGATTTTGCGAAACTCATCGCCGTCGATGGTTTCTTTGTCCAATAACAGATCGGTGAGAATATCGACCAGTTCGCGGTTATTGCTGAGTATTTCTACCGCTGTGCGATGTCCGGCTTCGATCAGCTCGCGAATTTCCCGATCGATTTTAGTTGCTACTTCTTCGGAATAATCACCGTCGGCGTCGAGGGAAAATTGACCCAGACTGGACATCCCATAGCGGACGATCATATTTCGCGCTGTCCGCGTGACTGCTTCGATATCTGCGCTGGCTCCAGATGTCACCTCATCGCGACCAAAAATCACTTCTTCGGCGGCGCGTCCGCCCATCGTCACGGCAATATCTGCTAAAAATTCCGCCCGTGAGATCAGCCCCTGTTCTTCGTTGGGTAAGTACCACGCCGAGCCTTTCGAGCGACCGCGCGGGAGAATTGTTACCTTCTGAAGCTGATTGTAATTCAACATTGCGCCGACTAAGGCATGACCGATTTCATGGTAAGCGATCAGTCGCCGACTCTTTCCGTCCGAGAGCGAACGACCTTCCATCCCCGCCACGACCCGATCGATCGCGTCATTGATTTCGGTGAGCGTGATGGCGTCTTTATGCCGACGGGCGGTGAAAATTGCCGCTTCATTGAGCAAGTTGGCTAAGTCCGCACCTGTAAATCCGATCGTCCGCCGCGCGATCGATTCGAGTGAGAGTTCGGGGTCGATTTTCTTGTCGCGAATATGCACCTGGAGAATTGCCAAGCGTCCCTTATAGTCGGGCGGATCTACCTGTACTTGCCGATCGAAGCGACCGGGACGTAATAGGGCTGCATCGAGGACATCGGGACGGTTGGTAGCGGCGATGATAATCACACCGTTATTGCCCTCAAATCCGTCCATCTCGGTCAGTAACTGATTGAGGGTCTGTTCGCGCTCGTCGTTACCGCCACCGATGCCTACGCCTCGCTGACGACCCACTGCATCGATTTCATCGATGAAGATCAGGCAGGGAGCATTTTCTTTAGCTTTTTTAAATAAGTCGCGGACGCGGGAGGCACCCACACCGACAAACATTTCCACGAATTCCGAACCAGAAATACTAAAAAATGGTACGCCAGCTTCCCCGGCGATCGCTTTGGCCATCAGCGTTTTGCCCGTTCCGGGCGAGCCAACTAGTAAGACACCTTTGGGGATTTTGGCACCGACGGAGGTAAACCGCTCGGGTTCTTGTAAAAAAGTGACGATTTCTTGGAGTTCTTCTTTGGCTTCTTCAATCCCCGCGACATCATCGAACATCACGCCCGTTTTAGCTTGTAATTGAAAGCGAGCGCGAGATTTACCAAAACTCATGGCTTGTCCGCCCGCGCTGCCCGAGCGGCGGAGGATTGCCGATAAAGCGGTAATTACCAACACTAACAAAATGACGTTACCCAGTAGTCCCAAAATGGCATTCTTATCTGCCGACTTCTGAAAGCCATACTCGATGTTCTTAGCACCGAGCCTGTTGTACAATTCCGCATTATCGTCTAGCAAAGTTGCTTCTTTCACCCGGATTTTGCCCGGTGCGGTGGGATCGGCGATCGTCACTTTAGCGATTTTTGTGGCTGGGTCGATTTCTAGTTTGGATACGACGCCTTTATTGACCTCTTTAAATAGTTCTCCATAGGAGAGCGTGTTGGGATCGTTTTTGGCCAGCACTGGATTACCCCAGACAATTCCTAACGCGATTGGCAAGCCAGCCGCTAACCGCCAGAATGACTTAGAAAATCGCTTCGACTTGACCCGCGAACTGTTTTCCATATATTTTTTTGTGTCCTTATACCTGCACCGGAGGCTGAGTGTCTGGATTTTGTAACTAGCTAAACGAGTGACTTGCCATTGAGATTGGGATATCTTCTACTGTAGCTTCAATTTTATTATTGCCATATTTACACGTAAAATTAACATTTACACTACGTCAACGATAACAAGGGGTCTAAATCCCCAATTATTAATTAATAATTATTAATTAATAATTAAATTCAGCCGATCTTCGGCTGTACCGTTGGGACTTTAGCCAATGGTGAGATTTGCTTGACATCGGTATTGAGGTTGACAAAGTACAGTTCGATATTGAGATCTGGGTACCGTTCGCGGATCGCCCAGTAAGCACGACTGAGATATTCGGTATGGGTGGTGAGTTCCAATTCGGGATTGTCAGTCAAGCTCGGATCGATCTTGTATTTGTAAACGGCACAATCTTGGTGATCGAGAATCAACACTTTTTTGATTTGATGGAGTCGGTAGGAGATATCCAACTGATCCCAGAATGCTTCAGCATCATACTGATGGGGCATTCCACTCAGCGCCAGCGAAGCCCCAGCTAGTGCCGTAAAGTCATACAGTCCACCCAAATTTTGCAGTGACAGAAAGTAACGTTCTGCCTCCAAAATCCGATAGTCGATACAACTTAGCACTAAGGCTTTGGGGACTTTTTTTTCAGCTCTAGCAGCCGCAGGCGCGATCGTACTAGCTATAGTCAGCACTCCGACGCCGATTGAATGGCGCAAGAATTGACGGCGATTGCTCATTGTAGTCGATACTACACAATCGGGCTGAAGACACTGACAACTATCGGGCATGTTAATTTGCTCTATTTTAGAAAAAGTCACCTCGATTGTCCACTAGTCGTTTGCTCGGGTTGACAACCGATCCAACAAAGTCGATCGGACTAGCTGCTGGAGCAATATCAATCTACGATAAGCGGATTTGACCGATCGATTCCCGCCGCGCGATCGACAGGTTCGCTATTGTGAGTACTGTCACAATTTAGTTAGTGGTGGACACTTCTATAGATCTATTCTACCAAAAGCTAGCCTGCTGATGCAGATTCAACCGGGCGGCGATCGCTACCCGAGGATACTAGATCGAAATATCATCGGCGTTGCTGGATCGAAGTATGAAATTGCTAGTGTTGGGGTTGGGAGTTTCCCCAAGTAGAGCACCTTTTCAAGACAGTTGGGAGTTGGGAGGAGAGAGGAATCAGTTTGTACAGAAAAGTCCAAAGTCATACCCTAATCCAGCAATGCCATAGTATCCACCCATCGGGCAGCAAAAATATCCTCAATACCAGTAACGCCTCTTACCCATTACCCATTACCCATTACCCATTACCCACTCCCTACTCCCCACTCCCCACTACTTCATTTCTTCGCCGTAAGCCACTATGGTACAATTACTAGTGCCGCACCTGAAGTTCGATCGAGACTTATAGCCGATCGCCAAAAGATTCCGAAACATTCTTCATCTTAAATGCTTCAGTGTAAGCATCGGGCACTGGCGAAATTCGCTCGCGATCGATTTAGCTGGCGATCGTCCACCTGATGTTCGAGCGACGCCTTCAATCCTATGTTTTGTTGCTAAACGATGCCTGCATCAACCCCCAAGTTGGATGATTTATTTCTGACATCAAAGCTCGACTCATCACAACTGGAGCGGATTACCGCAGAGCTAGATGTCCTAGTTATCGCTATTGCGGCGCTGACACCGCTCGATCGAGTCCGAATGCAGCAAATCGCCCACGATCTGCAACTAGAATTGCTAGCCTCAGAGTGGATAAATGCCTGGTCTGTGGAGCAACAGCGGGTAAGTTTACAACTGAATATCCAGCAAGTTCGCGCTGTAGTACTGATGGTAAATGAGCTAGCGCGAACGCACCAAGATCCCATCCGGCGCAATCTCGCTCATTGGCAACAGACGATCCACGACGATCGATTACCGCTTCAGTCCCCAGCATTAGCAAACTATCTCGACAACTTTATTACAATATATCAAGCTCGGGCTAACAGTGGAGACGCTTATGAATCTTTTGAGTTACTCTCTGTCACAGCTTTAAACTTATTGGTCGGATTGCTATTTTATAGTAGTTCTAACGGACATCAACGACTATGGGCGGCATTATTAAAACGATCTCACTGAATACCGAAAGCTAGTTCAAATTAAACTAAATTAAACTCAACTATTTTCTCCCGCATCGCTATGGAATCAAACCATTTGACTACTCGCACTTATACCGCGCCGACTTGCACTCTGATTGTTTCTAGCAAAGAAGCTCAACGCTTGCGGTCGGGGTCGCTCGCCACTCCCGTTGATTTTACGCTGGAACTAAATCGCTCGGAACTTGGAGATCCCGACCGACTGACTTTACAGGGACAACCGCAGCAACTCGATACGCTACATCAGGTCATCACCAGCTATATCGCCGCTCTAGTCGCCCAATTTCCCCTCCCGATTGCCGAGCGGCACAATTTAGCAGTCGATGGCGCACCAGAACACCCAACGCCGAGTAGTCAATTAGATCCCCGTGTCGATAATAGCTCACCGCGATCGGGCATTATTAAAAATTTACCAGGATTGCGCGGGAGTGGATCGCCATCTCCGACACCAGCCAATCCTAATTCAGCCAACCTGGAGGATGATAAGCCGACTATTTCCAACTTACTAGGGCGGCGGGGTCAATCCGGTCGTCTCGATCCGCGTGTTGACAATCGTCGCGTCCCCACCGAACCAAACGCTAATATTCAAGACCGTGGGACGCACTCACCCACTACTCCATATCTCACCACATCTCACGATCGCTCTTTGGAGCATTACTTATATTTGGGCGATCTAGCTACACCTACATCTACCGAAAAGCTGAG
>NZ_JANMZA010000662.1:0-1796 GCF_031382685.1 Chamaesiphon sp. OTE_8_metabat_110
CAGCAACGCCCACAATTAATCTGTAGGGGTGCCCCTTGTGGGTACCCGACTATCTACGCCATTACTAGTCTTTATATATTGGTGCAAGATGTGAGCATATCTACAGATCTCCGCCTCCCACAGATCGAACCTTACGCAGGAGAGTTTGAGAAGGCGGCGACCGAAATCACGCGGAGGTTCCCTCCGCATGTGTTTCGGTCAAGACGCGTCCCGCCTGTCTTGTCTCGCTAAACCCTCGGGGAACCCGAGGAGCGCGAGCCGCTTTCAACGGGGGGTCTGGGGGTCGGAGCGATGCGCGCTCGTTGGGTTCCCCAACGGTTTAGCGCATCAAGACAGCGACGCGCGCTCTGGAGGTTCCCTCCAGGTATAGCGCGTCAAGACAACCCCCAGATCCGGGTTCTGCCTCCGCTAGGAAAAACGAAATTCACTAATATCTAACATTTGCCGCTCCGCTTGAGACAACAGACGATCGCTATTAGGATAAACAAAACCCACGAATATCTAGCATTTGCCGCCCCGCTTTATACAAAAAATCCCCAACTCAGGTAACATCAAAACCCACTAATCGATCGCGATCGTAGTCGGAGTAGTAGGCGCAGCTCCCGAATTATTCCGAATATCCGGGATATGTGGATTGCGGAAATCCGCATACAACTTATCGCGCCAAGTGAAAAAGATATCATAGTCAGGATTATCAGCAAACCCCGGAATACCTTTACCCTTGAGATTGAACGGCACATTCAGATAAGGGCCAGTTGGAATTTTGAGCAACAAACTCAACCCCGCCACCGTCAGATCTGCCAGCGTCGGCGTATCGCCGATCAGATAGGCACAAGAGTTCTGTGCGAGCAGCATACAAATAGATTCGAGACTGCGGTGCATCTCGGCTTTAGCTGCTTTAATCGAGTCAGGAGTCAATCCCACACCCAATCCCAGCAGATCGATCGCCTCTGTCGGAATCGAGCCAACCAAATTTTTGAAGATATCTGGGGTACCTGCGGGTAAAATAGAAGTACGCAGGCTACTACTTTTGAGACTTTCCAACAAAATCGATCGACCCTTAACCCCGATCGAGTCATCAGCCCACTGTTCTAACAGTAAACAAGTTGCTTTTTGTTGGGGTTTAGTTGGGATAATTGGGCGATCTGGATAAGTTTTGTCCAAGTAGAGAGCGATCGCTGTCGAGTCAGCAACGATCTTATTACCATCTTTGAGGACGGGAACTTGTCGTTGTCCGGACATCCGAAATAAATCTAATTGTCCCATCCCCGGCATAACTTCGATTTTGCGATATGCTAACCCTTTATAGTCCAGAACTAATCTAACTTTTTCCGAAAAGTGCGACAATTCAAATTGATATAGTTCTAGCATGGCTTTTACTCTCCGAGCATAATTTATAATAGCACTACCATTTATCCTAGAACATCAACAGTGAAATACATATATACAAGCTTACGGTTTTCACTCCGATCGTATTTATAATGCCCAAGCTTATGCCACCCGATTCTGCATCGCCGCCGCTACACGAACGATTGGGAGATCCGCCCTGGCACTACTGGATTGCTAGAGTGGTACCCATGCTGTATGTCACGATTCTCACCCTCATGCTCCCCACTATTTTGACACAATCTTTTGTGGTGTCAGATCTAGGCGTGAACCAAGATCGCCGATTGCAGCAACATCTGCGCGCCATCTCGATTAAAGTTTTAGCACATGGCGAACATATTGGTTCGGGGGTGTTGCTGGCGCGACAGCAGCAGGTGTATACCGCCATTACCAATGCTCATGTCATCCAA
>NZ_JANMZA010000672.1:0-2375 GCF_031382685.1 Chamaesiphon sp. OTE_8_metabat_110
GTGAAGCTAGCTTCAGGCAGTGGAAACGGCTCGATCGTCACTAGCAACCGATCGCCAATGGCTGTATCCTAGATTGGGTATTTATATACGTTAGATTAACAATCGCTTTTATTATATGTCTGCTAATATTGCTAACTCCACCCAGACAGTCCGCATCGCTTCGCGGAAAAGCCAACTAGCATTAGTCCAAACATATTGGGTGCAAGCCGAGTTACAGAAGCACTTTCCCGATCGTACTTTTGAAGTCGAGATGATGAGTACCCAAGGCGATAAAATCTTGGATGTACCCTTGGCAAAAATCGGCGATAAGGGTTTATTTACCAAAGAACTAGAAGTAAAAATTCTCGATCGATCGGCAGACTTAGCCGTACACTCACTCAAGGATCTGCCCACTAATCTACCCGCTGGGTTGATGCTGGGCTGTGTCACCGAACGCGAAAATCCCGCCGATGCGCTAGTTGTCAATGCCAAACATCAAGGTTTACAGCTCGATACCCTCCCTGCTGGTGCCGTAATTGGTACCTCCTCATTGCGACGGTTAGCACAACTGCGCCACCACTTCCCCCACTTTGTCTTCAAAGACGTGCGCGGAAATGTTAATACCCGGCTGGCGAAGCTAGATGCAGGCGAATATGATGCGCTGATTCTGGCTGCGGCGGGCTTACAACGCCTAGATTTTGGCGATCGGATTCATCAGGTCATTCCGGCTAGTTTGTCGCTCCACGCGGTCGGACAGGGGGCACTCGGCATCGAATGTCGCACTGAAGATCCCGAAATACTCGCCCTACTCCAAACCTTACAACATCAGCCGACTGCCGATCGCTGTTATGCCGAGCGGTCATTCTTGCGAGAATTAGAGGGTGGTTGTCAAGTCCCGATCGGCGTTAATACTACCATCGATGGCGACAATCTCACGTTAGTAGGGATGGTATCTAGTCTCGATGGGCAAAGATTAGTCACCAATACCATCACGGGACTAGCCACCAATGCCGAGCAAATTGGGAAGGATCTCGCCAATCTGCTCCGCAGTCAAGGCGCAAAAGATATTCTGGATGAAATCTTTGAACTAGTACGGCGGGATGGATTGAAGAAGGTGTTGGACGAGCAAACTAATGGGTAAAAGGTAAGAGGTAAAAGGTAAAAGGTAAAAGGTAAGAGGTAAGAGGTAAGAGGCGACAAGAAGTAGGGTGGGCAGTGCCCACCATCTACATTTGAGTCGTCAAAACTCAGTAATCAAAAAGTAGGGTGGGCACTGCCCACCATCTACATTTGAGACTGAATTATGATTTTTTGCATTGACAAACATCTCATCCCCTAAAGCCAAAAGCCCAAAACCAAACCCTAAAGCCTAAAGCCTAAAACCTAAAGCCTTAACTACCTCTTGGCTCTTTGAAACTGTTTGAGATTGGCTAAAGACCGTTGGTAATTAACATTATCGCCGTAGATTCTAAATAACTCCATCGCAATGCGGAGATCGGCAATTGCCCCCTTGCAGTCACCAGCTTGATGACGAGCGTACGCGCGATTGTTGTAGGTAATAGCTTGCTCCGGGAGGATGCGGAGAACTTCGTTATAGTCCAGCACGGCACCCCGATAATCTCTCATATTGAGCTTGGCAGCAGCACGATTATTATATGCCAGAGCATGATTTCGATCGAGGCGAATCACTTCAGTATAATCGGCGATCGCGGGTATATTTTGTTGGAGTCTAGCGTACAAGATCCCGCGCTGCAAATATGCGTCTAGATCTTGGGGATTTTGTTGCAGGGTGGCATCCAGACTGGCAATAGTTGGCTGTGAGGTATTTGACTGTGCTGTCGGTGCTGGAGTCGGCTCTGGTGCTGCGACAGCTAGCAATGGCATCGCTGTGAGTGACACGCTGAGGATAGCCAGTTTAGATAGTAAATATTTAGTCATCAGCAATGATTAAGATCGAGCTTAAAACAATCTACAAACTATTGTAGTAGTTTTCCGGCATCAAATTTTACACGGGGTCGATCGCCTAAATTCGATCTGGTTACAAAAGGCGGTATTATGCAACTGTCATCGAGGAAGCATCTCAGTAGCAAGTACGCCAACGACTCGATCGATTTGTAGCTGGTTGAGGCGATGCTTTCCCGGTGCAAATAACTTTCATTATCTGGGGGTATTTATGTCTTGGAAGCAGGGATTAGTAGTAACGATAGTTGCGCTCGGTAGCACCGTACCAGCACCAGAGACAAATTCCGAAAACCCTTTGTTAGTTGTCTGCGCTCGAACGCTAGGAGTAAAACTCACAAGGCTACTGACAGTGCTACTGAGCGCAACTATCGTTACTACTAATCTGTGCTGCCAAGACATAAACACCCCTAGATAATGAAAGTTACTGGCACTGG
>NZ_JANMZA010000005.1:0-7641 GCF_031382685.1 Chamaesiphon sp. OTE_8_metabat_110
GGAATTCATACAAACACCTTGCCAGCAGCCCAACTAAACAAATTGTTGACTAGATAAATCGTGGTTGCCGATAAAGTTACCATCGCAATTACGGCAATAGATTCACTAATCAGGTTTTGACGGGTGGGCCAAATTACTTTAGAGAGTTCGGCGTTACTATCTTGAACGAGTTGAACCGGGTTAAAACCAGCTTTGGGTTCGGCAATTACTGGCTCGGTTTTTGGCGGTTCGATTTTTTTGACCATAGTCTTTGGCTCCTCTGCAAAGATTAGAGGATGTAAGGTTGACAGATTACTAGTTTACCTGAAATTTTTACCTCTTGCTCGGGTAAATTAACGTCAGTTTGTCATAAGAAGAGCCTAGAGATTGAAATCGAGTGCGGTGCCTAAACGAAGCCAATATCCTTAAACCGAACTCACGTTGAATTAGGTCTCGATCGAGCAGGTTACTGAGGCAAGCAAAATAAGTACTAACTGTGTCGAGAGTCACTGCGATGTTCGTAAATTCAGATCTTGTAGCGGCAAAAGTTGGGTGAGTGGCGATCTCGAGTTATTGTTGCTGCACCTACGATGTAGTGCCTATCTGTAGGTAAATCCACGTACTTAGCAAAATAGTACCCCACAGTATTTCCGTGGATCGACGCTGTTGGGAACTGGGTGGTGTAGAGAACAATGTAGCAGTAGAGAAAACAAAACCACGGCATCCAAACCGCAGCTTGATTCTCTCGCGATTCCATCCCCGTCCGCACTCCCTGTTGTGATTATGCCCATTTCGATCGTCTAGATCGCAAATAGCATCGATCGAACAGCATCTATCTTTAATCTAAGGTTGCTCAAACGATGGCTACTCAGGTTTCCGCTCATTCTGAATCGATTTCCTTGTTGATGAAGTATTATCAACAGCCCAGTATTCGAGTTCGCAATCAATTAGTATTACTGAATGCCGGGTTAGTCAGACAAATCGCCCACCGGATCGGTCGTCAATGTGCAGAACCCTATCAAGATTTGGAACAGATTGGTTACTTAGGTTTGATTCGCGCCATCGAACGCTTCAATCCCCATCAAGGCTGTGCTTTTAGCTCTTTCGCCGTTCCCTACATTAGAGGTGAAGTCCTCCACTTCCTCCGCGATAAGAGCAGCGTCCTCAAGATTCCACGTCGTTGGCAAGAACTCCAAAAAGAAGGTGAAAAAGTTCGTCAACAGTTGACTGCTAAATTAGGTAGAAAAGTTCGGGATGAAGAAATTGCCGCTGTATTGAATGTCTCAGTGAACGAATGGAGAGAGACTCAAGCCGCAGAACACAATCGTCAAGCACTAAGTTTGGATGCAACTGTGGGACAAATGCTCGATTGCCCAGTGACTTTGGGCGACAGCTTACCAGATACTCGCGAACAGCAGCGTCAATACCTCGAAGAAGAACGTCAGCAATTAGAAGGGGCGATTGGCGAACTCGAATCCAAGACGAAGCAAGCGATCGAATTTGTCTATATCAAGGGATTACCTCGCAAAGAAGCTGCCAAAAGAATTGGCGTTAGTCCCATGACTGTCACTCGTCACCTCCAACGCGGCGTTAAGCAATTGTCTACGCTACTGCAACCAGAAGAGGCTGTAATGAGCTAATTACTCGCCGCATGAGGTAATTGACCCAACTCTAGGTTAATGCCTTCTGCGGAAGTTAGGCTTTAGACTTTGGGCTTTAGGAGAAACTACAGCGAAGTTGGGGAGGGAACAGGGTTTCCCTCCAAGCACCGTCCACGATCTTTGGCAGGAAGTCTATTTAATTCAGGAACCAAAATTTTAGAGTGAGGATTGCTCCTCACTTTTTTTTGCTCATCTCGGATCGAAAATCGGCTTAGCGAACTGGGATGGAGTTATTCTGTCAACCTAGGCTGCTAGAGATCGCTACCCTTGGGTAAAATCAAAAAACGGTAAACCAAGTATAAAATAATGCCAAATACAGACAGCGTTATTAGCGACGTGATGAGTTGGAAAACGGTTTTAATCAGCGTCAAGCTCAATAATCCACCACCTGCGATCGCCAGTAGCTTACCACTAGAAGGAATCCCATTAAACCAGTTCAGAAATTGTCGATAGCTGCCCTGAAGTGTATCGAAACCGAAGCTAGAAGCATCAACGTCAATTTGGTTGAGATGTTCGGATTCCGATCCTGTAGCGCGATCGAAATTGCTCTTGAGATTGCGGATGCGGGTTTGCCAATCTTGGGATTCTGGGGTAGTCATGCGCTGAAAATTGAGGTTGAGGGGATAGACGGGCAGAGTTGTTGTCTTTACCCTATGCTAATAAATTCTAGAGTTAGATTATCGGTGACGGTCGCTCGCTATTTCCGATACCGACGCTACGAAAATGAGCTGAAGATCGCGATCGATGTACCGAGACTGGTTGACAATTCGCTCGCCGCTGCCTATTCGGAGATGACTTCGACAGCAACAACGTCGATCGTGTCTGGTGGGGTCTCTCTGAGCAATTGCCCCCGCTCTACTTTGAGTACTTCACCGCAGTTGCTGCACTGAATCTCATTGCCATCGATGCCTTGCAGTTGATAACTACATACCGGGCATTGAGCTTGAACGATACTGCGGCGCAACCACCAGAAAAAGCCTAAAAAGCCGATAACGGGGGTGGCAATCGCCAATCCCACCACAATCAGTGCTGATTTTACCACCCATCCCAATCCAACACTGCCCAACAGTAGGCAGACTGCGACAATTGTCAGCCAGGATTGAAATCGCGGTAGATTGAATTGAAATACATTAGTACTATTATTATTCACTCAAGGTAGCTCCGTTGCGGTTGAAGCCGATCTGTTGCTTTCTCGCGATCGCTGACTTTCGCGGCCAGCAGTTGCCTGAGTCGATCGCACCTGCGGTTGAGAAAAATGTTTCATATCCATATAGTTTATCAGGAATATTTAGTTACTGTGTACGCTGACCCGAACAGTAAAAAAATCCCCGCGCTCAAAATTTCAAGCACAGAGCGCGATCGACCGCATGCCAAGTCAACGTGATTGTGGCTGAGCTTACCCGAGCGAGCGGGTGAGTTTAACGATCGTACTCGCAACTGCCACTTGATGCTAAATCTAGATATCTCCACCGACTCAGTAAATTTTACAAGTCATCGGACGAAAACCTAACTGTAACTGCCACAAGCGATCGGCTCTAATAGGTGAATTTTGACGAGCCGATTGTTGTGGCGAGGAACGAGCGGAAGATTATAGGCAAATGGTACTATTTACTAAGCATTTCTAGTAACCAATCCCCATAAAAAGATCACCACAAGCGAGCCTAATACGGCAAAAATAACTGAATAAAGTGAGAAGCCACCAGTTGCCGCCAAAGCCAATCTGCCAGTCGTTATAAAGGTATGCAGAAACCCCCCAACAAATGCACCAGTAATCCCGAGAGCGATCGTCGCAAGTATGCCGCCACCTTGAGTTCCCGGATAAATCATCTTAGCGATCGCCCCAGCAACTAGACCGAGTACTGCCCAAATTAGAACATTTAACATAAATTCAACTCTCCATCGCTAATGTTTAGGTAGATGCTTTAATTTTACCGATTTAATTTACAGCTTGAACCTACTTTGAAGTTCGGATTCCCCTAGTTTAGCCGATCGCTTAGTTAGACTCTGAGTGGTCGATCGATTCTTAACTTTTTGCGCCAAATCCGCCCTTTTTAGGTTGCGACTTAGATTTAACTTTATCTTTGCTGACTTCGCGAACTGCGGCTTGAAACAGTTCGTGCAAATGGATGGGAACGCTGGCAAGATCGGGCAGATCTGGCTCTAGCGGTTTGTTGTATTTAGTTAGTACCGAATCGAGTGTTGATAATTCAAACTCTGGCTGTTCGAGCGTTTGGGCGATCGCTATTTGGAGCTGGTGCGGAAATTCTGATGCCAGCCGCCGCCACACTGCGGCGTTCAGTAGCGGCTCGGCTAGGCATTTGCGAAAGAAGTTGAGATCGGCAGGTAGGTATTGGGAACGATCTAGTTCTAGCAGCGTTTTTAGTCGGGGGTAATCCACTAAAAACATTTGTCCCCAGTAATGATGGCTGAGCGCGGTCACAGCAGCAGCCGAGCGTAACTGCGGTGGCAGTTCGACTTTGGGTGCTACCATTTTGTTAGGCTTGGCAGTTGGCGCTGGTGCAGCACTGGGTTCGGGGATGGGTTCGGGGATGCCGAGAGTGCTGGTGAGAGCTTGGACATCTTCGGCATCAACGCCAGCCTCTAGAGCTAGCTCGGAGAGCGATTTAGACTTATCGATCCCGGCGGCATCTAATTGTTTCTCCAGCAGCCAATCTTGGAATTCACCGATCCGTTTTTGCAATTGTGCGCCGGGGAGGGTAACTTCATCAGCACCAAAAAATTCGACAAAGCGATCGTGATAAACTGCTACAGATTCCCAAGCAGCAGCTAATTCTGCTGGTGCATCGCTGTAGAGATAGTGAGGATAATTTTGCCGAAAAGCTCCGACAGCTACTGCCAGTTTCGGTCGTCCCAATCTGCCCAAAGTCACCCAGGGAGCTAAAATTGCCCAGTCAATACCGACGATCTGCGCGATCTGTGCGACAATCACTTCGCCCTCTTTAAGTCGGCTCATCGCCGCTTGAGACTCCAGATCTGTAAATTGAATCCGGTAATGCCGCGCCGTCACCCAATTCATCACTTCCAAACCATTAGGGAAGATTTGGACGATCGATAATAACCCAACGAAGCTCCGCCGCCAACTGCCGATGAGCTGCCGATCTGCAAGGCTTAAGTCCGTCCGACTGGCAAGAAATAATTCTAGTGGTGTTTTGCCATCTACTTCACCCTCGATCGCAAAGCGATGCAGGAGGAGTTTTTGTTGTCCTGAATCTAACTGTGGATGGCGGCGCAATTTTCTGTCAGTATAGCTTTCTAAGGCACTGGCGATACTGCCGCGATCTGTCTGAATAAACTCAATAATTAACGCCCAGAGGACACCAGCGCGCGCAAATAAAGGGTCGAACATAGGATTTTTATTATAAAAGATGGGGACAATTCTCTACTTGTTGCTACCCCCTTTTTATAATATAATTGCATCTTCGGGTTCAGCAACGCACTAAGGTTTTAAATCCCGATTTCAGCTAAGAGGAAATCTGGAAAGTCAATTCTTTTAAGCATAAACCCTAGAAATCCCTCCTATCCCCCTTGTTAAGGCTACGGTGTATACACATCTCTAGTGAGAATCGAAATTGGTGGGAGTCCCCCTGTCTTGTCTCGCTGTCTTGTCGTTTTTTTATTCGGGGGGAACCCCCAAATAAAAACGCCGCTTTTATGTGCGGGGGAACCCCGCCCATACCGAGCCGCTAAATCCCCCTTTTCAAGGGGGACTTCCGGATCTGGTTCTCCCCTTTTTAAGGGGGGTTAGGAGGGATTTAGATCTACGAGCCATATCAAAAAACCTTTCCAGACCTCAGCTAATAATTAGGAGCCAGCGGCTTAGCCGCTGGCTCCTGGATGGCGATTACTCTTCTGGAGTCGCTGGACGGATTTGCTCTAATTCATGACAGTCATCGGAAACCAGTGGCTCAGCGTTCCCACGATAGACGGAGGCTAGTTTCTGACTGATCGAAGCAATGCTTTCGAGTCGCACCATTTCTTCCCAGGATGAGACTTCATCTTCTTCGTCAGTCTCATAGCGGATGGTAACTAGGTCGCCTTCGATGTCGGTGATGCGCGCACGTTCGATCCACCGTTGTTGATCTCGCAGGAAAATACACACTTCCCGACCATCTTCGCACATTTGATAAATCTTGCGATGTAACATATTTGAACTCTCCTAAACAAATAAATCTGGCGCTGGAAGTGGAAATCTAGTCTTACTACTAGTTGAGTATGTATAGCTAGATTAGCTTTCCCAAAGTTAACTAGATGCAGTCGGTTTAGTTGAGGAACTTAATGTGACCATCCACCCAAGATTTGAAGATTGCACTGGTCGATTCTCCATTAGAGACGTAACGCCAATGGCGATAGCCCTTGATGAAATGATAACGATCGGGTCTAAGATTCGATGTCATTACTAATAATGAGATGTCGCCTGACTACAGGGGCTTTGAATTACTCGATCGATATTTTGCTAACAGCGATCGTGTAGCCTATATAACTATGATACCCGTTTACTCGTCGGTTTGCTTAACAAATCGAGCATAATAGCTAACAATGCGAGGATTGGCGCAAGCAGCAGCTCAAGTCTATGCCTAGCAACAACTCAGTCCTAACTATCCCCTAAAATTAGATGTTTACTGTCACCAAACAGTCCCAGATCGAGCCAATTTATGTCTTGAATGATACACGCAGCCAGAGTTCGCTGACGGTTTTTCCCGATCGCGGTGGCATTGCCACCAGTTGGCGGGTGGGCGATCGTGAGTTACTGTACTTAGATGCCGAGCGGTTTACCGATCCCAAATTGAGCGTCCGTGGGGGGATCCCGATTTTATTTCCCATTTGCGGCAACTTACCAGACAATACTTACTCGATTGGTGACAAGCAGTACGCACTCAAGCAACATGGCTTCGCCCGCGAATTACCCTGGCAAGTAGTCAGCCAATCTACCGATACCGATGCTAGCTTGACAGTGGTATTGGAGAGCAATGACCAGACTCGCCAAGTGTACCCCTTTGATTTTAGCGTCAGCTTTACCTACCGTCTTGCTGGGGGCGATCTGATTATCGACCAGACTTATACCAACAAGTCCGCGACGCCGATGCCTTTTAGCACGGGACTACACCCCTACTTTGCCACTCCCGCCAAAGATCGGCTGACATTTGAGATTCCCGCCGATAGCTATCAAGAAAAGCAGACAGGTGAGACTCATGGCTTCGCGGGCAAGTTTGATTTTAGTCAAGCGGAAATTGACGCGGCTTTTACCGATGTCAAGGCAAACGTCGCCACCGTTCGGGATGCCGGACAACAACTCACCCTCACGATGGCATCGAGTCCGAATTACCGGACTGTCGTCTTTTGGACGGTGGCTGATAAAGATTTTTATTGTCTAGAGCCATGGACGGCTCCTCGCAACAGTTTGAACACAGGAAAGGATCTGCTACATGTAGCTCCAGGCGAGACTTTAAACTGCAAAATTACCTTTAGTGCCAAATTTGCCTAAATAAAACTTGCGCTAAATTAAAAGTCCGTGTTATCTTAGTAAAGGTCTGATTCAATCGGGCCGTAAGGGACGCTAGCTCAGTGGTAGAGCATTCGGCTTTTAACCGACTGGCCCCGAGTTCGACCCTCGGGCGTCCCATGTAACCAACTAAATAGCGATCGAATTTGGCAATGAGGCTGACTCGATCGCTTTGTTGTATTTGAGCGGACATTAATTCCGGCAGCGGTGACTAATTTTATTGCCAAAGGAGTATCGATACTCACAGATATTTGGTAAAGTATCCTTAGTTAAAAAAAGATCGTTAAATTGCCGATCTGTCTTCGGAACGCTTTTGCCAACGAGGAGCGATCGAATATTGCGGCGTTTTTATTCGGGGGGAACCCCCGAATAAAAACGCCGCAATATGCGATCGCTCCTCGTTGGCAAAAGCGTTCCGAAGGCAGATCGGCAATTTAACGATCTTTTTTTAACTAAGGATACTTTACCAAATATCTGTGA
>NZ_JANMZA010000008.1:0-5939 GCF_031382685.1 Chamaesiphon sp. OTE_8_metabat_110
TTCGGAAACCGGAACGCTTTTTGAATTCAATGGTGAACCTTGGATTCCAAACATGGTCGAATCCCACGTTCAAGGAGTCGCCCGTTATGGCAATTATCTCCTGCTTTCCCATAACAACAAGGGGTACTCACATGGATTTATTATCGTGCTGAATGTAGAAAGCATGAAGATGGTACACAAAATTTGTACACCCGACGAACACTACAATCATCCTGGGGGGATGCAGGTCATTGGGGATTATTTGATGGTACCTGTAGAGAATAGTAGTTACTCACAATCTCTCATCCATTTCTATGACTTGTCTATGATGACGGACAGCGAACCGCCCAAAAATGAAACGTTTGGTATTACACGGGAATTTGACGGAGCTGGTGCTGCTGGCATTACTAATTATACAGACAGTGAGACTGAATATTATTTGCTGGCTGCTTATAACAATGGTGCAATTGACTTTTATAAGTCTAATGGAAATCCGATATCGAATGATCCTGGCTTCCAAGAAATACTTTTCTCAGCAACAATTTCGTGCGAAACCTATGACTCTATTTGTTTGCTAACGGATGTCAACCAACAAATCTACATGATCGGTTTTCGCACATACAATTTAGGAGGTAGTAATGAAGACTATGCGGATTTATACGAGATCGATTTGCAGAAAAAATGTGTTTCGCAGGTAATACCCTCACGTCACTTTTATACCGAACATGGCGGTTTTATCGGACTAGCTGGCGTACATTTTCGATGGGGGGCTGGGCTAAAGATTGTTAATGACAGCTCTTTAAACTTCTTGGCAACTCAAAGGAATTTTGTTGGCGATCTCTTCTACACAAATACTTTTCTAGATAGTAGTGAGGTAAAAACTGTAACGACTAAATTTGCTGAGGTTTAGCACCCTCAAGCTCTGGTTTTTCATTAGCAATCGCTGTCTTAGAGGATGTTTGAAAAGTATATTTTGCTACTATATCTAAACATTGAAACAGCGATTGCTATAAATTTTTTTTTTGCAAAATAGCTACCATAAATAGATCGATTCAATTACTCCCCGAATCTCTTAGCTTCTAATAGAATTTACACAATGAAAACAAAATCTCCGTTCGTGTCAGCAGATCCTGTCCAAAATTGCTCTTTACTATCTAGCATTGCAATTGGTGGAATTGTTCTTCTGACTACATCTGTTGGCTCCTGCCCTGCTGTAAACGCTACTGTCCTTTACATGGCAGATAATAGCTCTAACACAATCAACACGATCTCATCAACAGGGGTCGTCACCCCGTTCGTAACGCTTAACACTCGTGTTGATGCGCTTGCGTTTGATGCAAGTGGCAACCTTTATGCAGCTGGAGGCTCCTTGTCTGGCAAAATCGACAAGATTTCCTCAACAGGGCAAATCACCACCTTTGCTACGGGACTTAACTATCCCTATGCACTTGCGTTTGATGCAAGTGGCAACCTCTTTGAAGCCGATGCTGGAGTTAGTCTCGGCTCTAGCAAAATCAACAAGATCTCATCAACAGGGGTCGTTACCACCTTCGTTTCAGGACTTAGTTTTCCTACTGCGCTTGCATTTGATGCAAGTGGCAACCTCTTTGAAGCCGATAGTGGCTCCGGCAAAATCAATAAGATCTCATCAACAGGGCAAGTTACCACTTTTATGCAAGGACTGGCAAGTCCTTATGGACTTGCGTTTGATGCTAGTGGTAACCTTTTTCAATCTAATTATGCTTCCAACACCATAAACAAGCTCTCACCAACAGCTATTATCACGTTGTTCCAAAACGGTTTAAAGCAGCCCTCAAGACTTGCATTTGATGCAAGTGGCAACCTTTATGTCGCTGTAGCTGGAGATAGTCCCGGCTCTGGCAAAATCAACAAGCTCTTGCCAACAGGGCAAGTCACCACCTTCGCTAGCGGACTTAGTAATAACATTGTGTTTGCATTTGGACCCGATCCCGCTCCAGCTACAGCAGTCCCCGAACCATTTACGATTATCGGCACATTAATTGGTGGTACAGCAGCCTTCCGCATGAGCAAGAAACTCAAGTCTACTCATAAATAGTCGATCGGGATTGTTAAAATAGCTCGATCTATTCGCCGAATCGAGTTATTTACTGGAGTTTCTAGTTCGATCTCTACCTAATTTGGCTCGATCGAATTTTAACTTTTAACTAACTTGTCTGGACTTGGACTAAATGGCTGAGTAAGAATAGCAGCATCCAGCAAATTATACGCACACGCACTCGATCGCGGAAATACATATCTTCCACAGCTGGCACCTCGTGCTACGTTTCCAGCGACAGCTCTTTAAACTGCCGGACAACTCACAGGAATTAAGACTAACAATACTGTCCAAACCGCCTCGTTAGTCGCTAGACGGTTGCACTTAATGGCTGAGACTCGATCGAGGTCAAGAAATTTCGCAGTAACTGTTTACCAGAACTGGTTAAAATACTTTCGGGATGAAACTGCACCCCTTCAATGTGGGGATAATCCCGATGGCGCACGCCCATAATGGTACCGTCCTCGACCCAGGCATTGATTTCTAGGCAATCGGGACAAGTGGCTCGATCGACTACCAGGCTATGATAGCGAGTAGCTGTGAATGGATTATCCAAACCTGCAAATACACCTGTGCCATCGTGGTAAATTTCCGAAGTTTTGCCGTGCATTAAGATCGGCGCGGCGATGACATCACCACCAAAAACTTGCCCGATACTTTGATGTCCCAAGCAGACTCCCAAAATTGGATACTTGGTACCTAATTGGCGAATAATCTCTAAAGTAATCCCCGCATCATCTGGGCGACCTGGTCCTGGTGAGATCAAGATCCCAGCGGGATCGAGACTAACAATCTCATCAATGGTAATCCGATCGTTGCGATAAACGCGAATATCTTTGGCAATCGGTAATTCTTGCCCTAATTCGCCCAAATATTGGACGAGATTGTAGGTGAAGCTGTCGTAATTATCAATGACTAAAATCATGCGTTACACTATCCCAACCTAATCCAGTGTAAAACAAAGATCGCCATTCTCACGCACATTTTGAGCCGATCGATCCAAATTTAGTCTTTGATTTCCCCTAAAGCCCAAAGCCTAAAGCCTAATTCCTAATGAACGAACAATAACATGGCTTTGGGTACGACTAGACAAGCACCTACTAGTACCGACGCAAAAGCTGAAATCAAGACGGCACCAGCGGCACAATCTTTGGCAATCTTGGCTAGTTCGTGATAGGTTTGACCGACAGTTAGATCGACAACCGACTCGATCGCGGTGTTTAATAGTTCTAAGGTCAAAACAAGACCGCTAGTAATACAAATCACAGCCATCTCCACCCCTGTCAAACGCAAAAGGGCACCGAAGCTAATTGCCAGGGTGCCCATGACGCAATGAATCCGAAAGTTACGCTGCGTGTGAAACGCATAGGTTACACCAGCGGCGGCATACTTAAAACTTACGCCGATGCTACTCGCCACCCGCCAAGCCTTCGTTCGCTGTCGATCGACAGAAGTAGACATTTTGCTTGGCATATCTGATTGGATTGTAGTGTTTACGGACTCGTCTAGTTTAGTCTGCATTGACAGTTCACTCCCACTAAGAAAATAATGATTTATTAAATGAATTTTTCACACATATGGCCGTTGGCGTAGCCTCTCTGCGCAGGCAGACGCTTCGCGTTGGCAACGCCTGCGCTTTGCGCTTACGGAACAAGAATCGCAAGCTGTATTTACACATCAATGAGATCTATAAACCACTACAAGCGAGCAATTTTTCTTGCTGTCGTAACATTAACAGCAAACTTGCTTCGTTGGGGTGATCCCAACCCAGTAAATGAAGTAATCCGTGACTAGCTAGCCAAGCTAATTCCTTAATTAAAGAATACCCATGTTCGGGAGCTTGTCTGGTAGCCGTATCGACAGAAATAATAATATCTCCTAAATAAATGGCTAAATCGCCACTATCGTCCGCTACTTGGGGAAAATCCACCTCTAATGCGGCAAAAGACAAGACATCAGTTGGTTTATCTTGCTGGCGAAATTGGAAGTTGAAGGCTTGGATTTCGACATCGGTGGTTAGTCGGAGACTCAACTCATAGGTATCGGCTGGGGGTAGACCTAAAGCGGGGGTCTGCAACCAGTTCTCAAACCAATCTATCCAAGTGTGTTCGTCGATGACACTCGGTTGATACAAGTCTTGGACGGTTAATTCTAGCTGCATCTAGTTTATGACGATCGGTAGATAGCGATCGACGCTAATGTGTCGTGGTTGAGGGGAAGCTACAGCTCCCAGATCTAACCACGGCTGCAAATCGATCCCTTATCTAGTTAGATAGGCTAAGCCGACAAAAAGTGCCATCAATCCAATCGCACTCAGCGCAAAATGCTGAAGGGACTTACCGCCCTTTTTGACCATGTTTCGCATGGCATACTTGACATATTTTTCTTTGAGTTCTGCTGGTGTGGGCGGAACATCTACAACTGTAGGCGGTTCGAGCGTGGTGTTATCTACGGGTATATCACTCATGAGGGCGATCGGCTTAACAATTTGATTTAAGTTTAGATTTCATTTTAACTCATCGATTGTTAAATTTTTGTAACGATTTCACAGAAAGTTCTGCGGATCGACGTCGATCGTCATTTTGACTAAATTAGAACATTGAGTCCTGAGTGCTTCCCAGTTGGGTAGAGTCGCCGTCCCGTTGGGGACATACTTAATCATGATTTGCCAGCGGTAGCGATTGCTCACCCGCATCACTGTCGCAGGTGCGGGGCCTAAGACTTCATAACAGCCTGCAATTGCCGCATCGTTGAGTGTCGAGCCAATATCGGTGACAGTTCGTTCGACGGCATCAGCATCGAGACTACTAAATCTCAGCAAAATTAATTTGCCGTAAGGCGGGTAATCCAACATCTGCCGCTCTGGCAATTCTGCGGCAATAAAAGCCGCATAATCGTGCTTGGTTACGGCGGCGAGGATGGGATGATCGGGATTGTAGGTCTGAATGATGACCTGACCCGCTTCTTCGCCGCGTCCGCAGCGTCCAGCTACTTGAGTGAGCGTTTGAAATGTCCGCTCGGCAGCGCGATAATCAGACAGATGCAACAAGCCATCAGCAGCAACCACTCCGACTAGGGTGACTTGGGGCAGATCCAATCCTTTGGTGAGCATCTGGGTACCGACCAATAAATCGGCTTCTCCCTCGACAAAGGCGGTGAGGATCTGGCGATGGGAGCCTTTGGTACGGGTAGTATCGCTATCAAATCTCAGACAGCGAAGTTGCGGGAAATCTCGCTCTAGTTCTTCGACTATTTTCTGGGTACCACTGCCAAAAAATTTAAAATACAGCGAGTCGCACTCGGGGCACTTTTGGGGCTGCGGTTGCTGATGATTGCAGTAGTGACAGCGGAGCTGGGCATGTGCGGCGGCTCCGGGCTGATGGTATGCCAGTGACACGTCACAGTTCGGGCATTCACAGACGTAGCCGCAACTCCGACAGGACACAAAGGTGCTGTGTCCGCGCCGATGGATGAACAGGATGCCCTGTTGTTTTTGGGACTGCATCTGGCGCAATGCTTGGGCTAGGGGACGACTGAAGATGCTCCGGTTGCCCTGGGTCAATTCCTGTCGCATATCGACGATTTTGACTGGGGGGAGGGGGCGGGCATGGACGCGTTGGGGGAGGGGGAGGTAGTGGGTGGGAGATGGGAGATGGGAGATGGGAGATGGGAGACTGGGAGACGGGGAGACGGGGGGATGGGGAGACGGGGAGACTGGGAGAGGGGATGGGGAGACGAGGGGAGTAGGCAAAGCTTGATTGATGTTTACCCAGGTTTCGAGGGAGGGGGTGGCGGAGCCGAGGATCAGGGGACAGGCTTCTAATTCGGCGCGCCAGTTGGCAATATCTCGGGTTTGATAGGTGGGGGCGGGTTGGTCTTGCTT